>JBDSOQ010000178.1:0-9671 GCA_039914755.1 Nitrosospira sp.
GCTGACTTATCGCGTACGCATCGACCGTCAACCATAAACCTGAATCCGGCAGTTGACTGCTCGTTTTTCAACTCATTTGTCGACCGCGCTATAACCGAAAGGGACTTTGTACCCCCTGTGAGCTTCACCTCTTGGTGA
The DNA here is from genome assembly GCA_039914755.1 of Nitrosospira sp. GTDB lineage: Bacteria > Pseudomonadota > Gammaproteobacteria > Burkholderiales > Nitrosomonadaceae > Nitrosospira. The sequence continues at coordinate 139 of JBDSOQ010000178.1, forward strand.
GTTCCCGTTCAACTGCCGGATTCAGGATAAAGCGTAGCAGTTGAGATTTGATACGACAGATAGTACCTGATGAAGCCTGGCCTCAACCCATTTAATGGCAATTTGCTCAGCATCCTTCCAGACCGAAGCTTTCAGATCAAAAAAACGGAGTCCGAAGACTCCGTGAAGTCACTCACTCGGCAGAGGTTACGCTGATCTTCTTTGGCTGGACAGCTTCACGTTTGGGGATAACGATTTCCAGTACCCCGTGATTTGATTTTGCCGATATTGCGTCCGGATTTGCGGTATCGGGTAAACTAAAGCGTCGGTAAAATGAGCCATAAGTACGCTCAACCCGCTTGTATCCTTCTTTTTCAGTCTTGGCTTCCGTTTTCTTTTCGCCCTTGATAGTCAGCACACCTTCTTCCATGCTGATATCGATTTCTTCCGGTTTAACGCCTGGAAGGTCTGCCTGGAGAATGAATTTATCAGGGTCCTCCTTGATATCGACTGCGGGCGCCCATTCGGCGGTAGCAGTCGATCCTTCGCCTTCCCCGCCTTCGCGCGCGCGGTCCAGCTCTCTATGTAATTGATGCAACAGGCTCCAGGGTTCATAACGGGTTATAGCCATAATGCCTCCATATTGTTGATGTTGTACCCAATGCTGAAAGATTGAATCAGCACTTAACAATCAATATAGTTGCATTTGCCGCTTTTTCAACCAGGCGCGGATAAATTCCGGCGTACTCGCCATGCGGGCGCAGCGCAATGTTCTATTTGAGGATTGAACCTAAATCCGGTAGTTGACCGCTCTTTCAAGAAAAGGCTCGATGACGGTTACGCTCCGCTAGTAGGTCGGGCTATGCCCGACATCATTTTTACGATCGTCGGGCGCAGCCCGACCTACCTTGGCGTAATCTGATAAATGATCAGTGTCCTGATTAACAACAATATTTCATATTATTTGGCGATCACCTTCCAGGTGAGGCCACTTCGGGGTCGCACCTTCCTGCGGAAGGCACTGCTTCGCCCTGCACGGTCGCATTCCGCGTCGTTGCGCCTTGCCCTGCACCCCAAAAACCGTACACTTCCCCCCGTCCAACTACCGGATCTAGGTTGAAAGCACACCGGCGGATACGCTTACCATGACTCTACCGAGATGGAATGCCGACTTGGCGGAGAAGGAAGAGGAAGCTGATGCGTTATGCGAGCGGCAACTCTCCGTTGTGGATTCCGATGCTTGATATCTGCTCGACTGCTTTAACAAAGCTGGCATTCTCGCGCAGTTTTGCGATCGAATCGGGGTGGGGCCTTCCACGCATGCGCGCAAGGCGAATAATACCGGTGGCCGTAATGTCATATTGTAATTCCGCCAGTAGTATATCCACTGCCTCCGGATCATTGCATACCAGAACCATATCGCAACCCGCCGCGAGTGCTGTTTGTGCGCGTTGCATCACATCTCCGATAACTGTTGCGCCTTCCATGCTCAAATCATCGCTGAAAATGCATCCTTCAAAGCCAAGTTCTCCGCGGAGAATATTTTTCAGCCAGACCTCGGAAAAGCCTGCCGGGCGCATATCCACCTTTGGATAAACCACATGCGACGGCATGATGCCCGCAAGGCCGAAATCGATCATTTTGCGAAATGGGACCAGGTCATTTGCTTCGATTTCCGCGTAAGAACGTTCATCGACCGGTATTTCAATATGGGAATCCGCCTGAATATAGCCGTGCCCCGGGAAGTGCTTTCCCACCGCCGTCATGCCGCCGGATTTCAGACCGGACATAAGGCTATGCGCCAAATCGACGATCGCTTGCGGTTTACGATGAAAGGAACGATCACCGATGACGCAGCTTTGCCCATAATCCATGTCCAGTACCGGGGTAAAGCTGAAATCCACGCCGGCTGCGCGCAGTTCTGCCGCCAATACGTAACCCGCCTGCTGCGCCAGATGCCGGGACTGGCCGGGGTGCGCGTCCCAGATTCCACCCAGTTCGCGCATGGGGGGCAGCCTCGTGAAATCCTTCCTGAAACGTTGTACCCTGCCGCCCTCATGGTCGACTGCAATCAATAATGGTGGAGTTCGAAGTGCATGAATCTCGGCGGTCAGCTCCTTAAGCTGCATAAACGATGAGTAGTTGCGCGTAAATAAAATGACGCCGCCGACCAGCGGGTGCCGGAGTTTTATCTTGTCGCCGGCGGTAAGTTGCGTGCCTTCGATGTCGAGCATGACAGGGCCGAGCGACATAACGTGTCTCTATGAATTCAAAATTTCGCGAGGATAAGGTGCAAGAAATGTTCGAGTAGCCACATCTTATATTTTGACAAATTCTTGAGTCACACAAGAAATTTATATTATAAAGTGGCCGCTATTTTTCCAGAATAACAAAAGCACAGGCGAGATTTAACTCGTCGCTAATGGAAAGGTGATGACTGATAATGCCTTTGTTCGTAAAGAGCGTACTCAATGCCGGGTGAAAGGTAAAGTAGGGTTTACCCAGATCGTCATGGGTTATCCCGATATGGGTCAAGCTTACCGGGTAGCGCATACCCGTGCCGATCGCTTTGGAAAGAGCTTCCTTGGCGGCAAAACGCTTGGCCAGAAACATGACAGGCTGGCCGCTCCTGATATAGTCAGGCCATTCGTCATTCGTCAGCAACCGTTTGGCAAAACGCTCGCCATATTTTTCCAGTAATCGCGCAATACGTGATGGTTCGACCAGATCGGTCCCGATTCCATAAATCATTTGCGCGCTTCGATCATCAGCTTTTTCATCTCCCGTACAGCCTGTTCAAAACCGACAAATAGAGCGCGGGCCACGATTGAATGGCCGATATTGAGCTCGGATATATCGGACATCGCCGCGATGGGCTGTACGTTATAATAGTGCAATCCGTGGCCGGCATTGACCTTCAGCCCTTGGCGAAGGCCTTCCGCTACCGAGACGCGAACCCGCTCCAGCTCATGCTGTTGCTCGCCTGCGGTTTGCGCGTCGGCATAATGACCGGTATGAATTTCGATAGCCGGCGCACCTGAGTCTGCCGCTGCCTCGATCTGCGCACGATCCGCATCGATGAATAGCGATACGCGGATGCCGGCCTCCGCCAATTTGCGGCAGGCGCGTTGTACTTGATCGAAATGCTGCAGCACATCGAGCCCGCCCTCGGTTGTCAGTTCCTCCCGCCTTTCAGGCACCAGGCAAACATCATGGGGTCTGATGCGTAGCGCAAAATCGATCATTTCATCGGTCACCGCGCTTTCGAGATTCATGCGGGTTTTCAGCGAGCCGCGCAAGAGTTCCACATCCCTGTCCTGGATGTGGCGGCGGTCTTCGCGCAGATGCAGCGTAATCGCATCCGCTCCGGCAGATTCTGCAATTAACGCCGCCTCTACAGGGTCGGGGTAGGATGTGCGTCGCGCTTGCCGCAGCGTGGCGACGTGATCAATATTGACGCCGAGTTTTATCATAATTCTTGCTTGTCTCAATAATTGCCGTCTGCATCGCGGTTGCCGAAATGATAACGCATGCAGCGGCTGGGCACTTGCGTCCCGCTAGTCACTCTATATAACGCTTGGAAAAACCTTTGAGCAGACACGGCGTCGACTGGTTGCTGGCACAAACCAAGCCTTATACCGGGGTTGCCGATGATCCTGTACAGTCCCAGCGTTGGGCGATGCTCAAATAAAAACTCACTATACTATAGTAGACTGTATTGGAAGGACAACATGCATCGTGCGCATTCCGATTGCGGTGGTAAAAGGAGTATGAGATCCAGCTTGGCCGCACGGTGTCGCTATAAAATTGGCCCGTTCGGAAAACCGCAGGGAAGAGGGTGAGCTAAAAAAATGTCGGATCCACGAGTTTTCTTCGCGGCTGAGCGCACACTTTTGGCATGGGTGCGCACAGGGCTTACTATAACAGCGCTCGGTTTTGTGGTGGCCAGGTTCGGGCTGTTTCTGAACCTCATGGCGGCTTCAACCGGAATTCCGGCAGCAGCGTCTCACTGGCCTTCGAATGCGCTGGGTATTATTCTTGTGCTGGCAGGTTCCGCAGTTATCCTGGGGGCTTTCCATAATCACAGGTTTTACATACGTTCTCTCCCGCCGGAGGATTTGCCCAAACTGGCCATACCATGGCTTACATCATTTCTATCTGTATCTATCGCCGTGGTGGGGGTTCTGCTGGCGGTGTATCTTTTATTCGCATGACGCCTGTTGCTTATCCATACCGGTAGTAAATCAGCTATTGAACAAGTTAGCTGTCATTGCCAAAGAACAAAGGGTATTGGCGTATCACGCAAACGCTCATTTTCAGCTGTCAGATCACGTTCAACGGTATTTTCAAATATGAAACACCATTCTCTTCCGGCGGCGGCATTTCTCCCGCCCGCACGTTAACCTGCACCGATGGAAGCAACAGCATTGGCATATCGAGCGTAGTGTCACGCGCCTCGCGCATGGCGACAAAACTGTCTTCGGAGATGCCGTCGCGCACATGTATGTTACGCACACGCTGTTCGGCGACGGTAGTCTCCCACCGGGCCTGGCGTGTGGGGGGCGGGTAGTCGTGGCACATGAACAACCGGGTCTCCGGCGGTTGTTCCAGCAGTTTGCGTATCGATCTAAATAGCTGGCGCGCATCCCCTCCGGGGAAATCGGCACGTGCCGTACCGAGATCGGGCATAAAGAGCGTGTCGCCGACAAAGATGGCGTCGCCGAACTGATAAGACAAGTCAGCAGGCGTATGGCCAGGGGTAGATATTGCCTTTGCGCTCAACTTACCGATTTCGAAGGTTTCGTCATCCGCCAGGAGATGGTCAAAGTGGCTGCCATCCGGCAAGAATTCCGGCCCAAGGTTGAATATCTCTTTGAAGATCTGTTGCACTTTTGGCACCTTACGCCCGATGCCGGTTTTTCCGCCTAATTGGCTCTTGAGATAATGTGCTGAAGTCAGATGATCGGCGTGCACATGCGTCTCGAGAATCCACTCCACTGTCAATCGCTGGTTTTCCACGAACGCAATCAGTTTGTCTGCGGATAAGGTACTCGTTCTGCCCGACTTGTGATCGTAATCCAGTACAGGATCGATGATTGCGCAGGTTTTACCAGGCTCGTCAAAGACAATATAGCTAAGCGTCCATGTCGCTGGATCAAGAAATGCCTGGATATTCGGTTGCATCTATTTTTCTCCCGCTTCAAGTTGATCGTTCATGCTTTCTCGGTACGGAGCGCTCCGGCTTGCTGGTTTCAAGCATTCACATGCGTTGAGTTTGGCGCATGCAGAAGCGATTATCCAAGTAACATATCATAGTTGTTGAAGGTCTTTCAGCAATTGGCGCGTATGGAGCGGTTTGTCGCCGAGATAGTGATTGAGTATATAGCGCATCAGTGCCTTGCTCTGTTGCCGTGTCAGCGTGTCGGAATAATCGCCCCGCTCCATGTCCAGAAGCGTTTTACCGCCCAATTGCAAACCCTGATCGCAGCGATGCCCATTCGACGGTACCGGTCCACGCTCGATTTCATAGCAGTAATCTTTATTCGCATCGATGGGATTGCCGGAGGCGGCGTCGTGATCAAGTGTAAGGGCATATCCGAGCTCTTGCAGCAGGCGTTGCTCAAAGCGCCGCAGTATGGGAATGTAATCTTTCCCGTTGCTCAGCGCGGACAGCGCCTCCTGGTAATATATGAATAGCTGTTCATGCGGATCGTTACGGTGCAACAGGCGCACCAGCAATTCATTGAGGTAAAAACCGCAGATCAGGCCTGTCCCCTGCAGCGGCATCTGGCCTGCCTGCCATTCGGCTTTGTGCAGCGTGCGGAGTTCCGTTTTTCCACCCCAACTGAGCTGCAGCGGCTGAAAAGCCCGTAATAGACCTCTGAAGGCGGATTTAGGACGCTTGGCCCCTTTTGCCACCAGCGGCACCCGCCCGAAATTGCGTGTGAAGGCCTCCACCACGAGGCTGGTCTCAAGGTACGGGTAAGTATGCAACACGAATGCGGCCTGGGCATCCTGACGCTGTTTATCCGGGATCATTATTCGTCAACCGGGTTTACGCATACCCCAGGGTTTTCAGAACCCGCGCGTCGTCGGCCCAGCCACTTTTAACTTTTACCCAGATCTTGAGATATACTTTACCGCCGAAATTTTCCTCCATATCCTTGCGCGCGGTGGTGCCGATCAGCTTGAGCTTTTCCCCGCCCTTCCCAATGATGATCGCTTTCTGATTGGCCTTGTCCACTATGATGGAGGCATCAATTTTGCGCAGCTCTCCCTCCATCTTGAATTGATCGATGACGACGCTGGTTGAATAAGGAATTTCCTCACCCAGCAGCCTGAACAATTTTTCACGAACCAGCTCGGCGGCGATGAATCTTTCATCGCGGTCGGTTGCCTCATCTTCGCTGAACAATGGCGGGTTTCGCGGCAAATACGGTCGAACCGTGTCTACGAGTGCCGATAGCTGTGTTCCTCGTTCAGCACTTACCGGAACGATTGCGGCGAAAGGAAACTCCTTTGACATTTTTTCGAGAAAGGGAAGCATCTGCGATTTGTCGATCATCCGGTCTACCTTATTAATAGCAAGGATCACCGGCCGGTCTTTAGGCAGGAGCTTGACCACCATTTTGTCGCGGTCATCAAAACGCATCGCCTCAATAACGAATATCACCGCATCCACATCGCGCAGGCTTTGGGTAACTATCCGATTCATTGCGCTATTCAGACGATTCGTATGTCGTGTCTGAAAACCGGGAGTATCGACAAAAATAAACTGGGACCGTGCATCGGTAAGAATGCCGTTGATGCGATGGCGCGTGGTCTGTGATTTTTTTGATGTGATACTGATCTTTTGCCCGACGAGGCTATTCAACAGCGTCGACTTGCCGACGTTGGGGCGTCCAACGATAGCGACATAGCCACAGCTATGGTTGGGATCGGTAGTATGGTCGAGGTCGATATTCATGCGGGAAATGGTTGAAGAGAAATGGAGAGCCGGTGATGGCGAGCGTGCAACGCAAAAAAACATAAGGAATTTCCTGCCCCATCCGCGGTTTGCTTAACGGCGCGAATGAAGCTGCTCATAGGCTTGTTTCGCTGCTTCCTGCTCCGCGCTCCGCCTGGAGACACCTTCTCCCACAGTGCGAATGTCAGGTTTTACAATCATGCATTCCACTTTGAATTGCTGCTGGTGAGCTTCGCCGGTCGTAGCGATAACAGAATATTGCGGCAGCGCCAGCCTGAGGCCCTGAAGATATTCCTGCAGAAGCGTTTTAGGGTCTTTACCCAGCGTTTGCGCATCCAGTCCTTTCAGTAAGGGCGCGAAAAGCGCCGTGATTACTTTCTCGGCTTGCGCAAAACCTCCGTCGAGGTATATTGCGCCGAGTACCGCTTCCAATGTGTCGGCGAGAATAGAAGGGCGCCGCTCTCCGCCACTTTTGAGTTCTCCATCGCCAAATCTGATCAGCTTTCCCAATTCAAGCGTCTGGGCTCGCTCGGCCAGTGCTTGCTGATTGACCAGGTTGGCCCGAACCCGCGATAAATTACCTTCCGTAAGATCCGGGAAATGCCTGAATATCAATCCTGCAACGGCACAGTTGAGTACACTATCGCCGAGAAATTCGAGGCGCTCATTGTGCGGAAGGCTATGGCTGCGGTGGGTCAGCGCCTGACGCAGCAGTTCCGGCCGGTTAAAGATGTAGCCGATTTTCCGGCAAAGTTCATCACTGTTCAACCCGGATAATCCATTAGGACGCGAGATGATGGCGAGGCAGGTTGCGAGACAGTTTTGCCGGTTGAGAGAAGTCCATAGCCTGGTCTATGGACGCCGCGCAGGTAGCAAAAATGGCCGCAAACTAACCGCCAGCACTCGCGCAGGCTCGCAGAGCCGCCTAATGAATTATCCGGGTTCATATCCTGGCAAGTTGTATGCAATCCTTGATCCGGATTATGACCGCAACTGCCGCTGCGTTATCGTATGGCACAACTTACCCGCCGTGATTCACCTTGGCCCTGGCTAACAGCCTGTCGGACTTGAAGGAAATCGGCTGCAAAAGTGTCTGGCCGGTTCATATTTCGCCGCTTTTTCGGCCAATAGAATAACTATTGGCCTTCAAAATCCTCAAAATCTGCCCTCGCCCAGTCACTTTTTCGCTGCGATTCTTCAAGTCCGACAGGCTGCTAGTCAATCGATAACCCGATACGCTTGAGATCATTGAAATTCCACCAGATCATGAATGCCTTGCCGACAATATTGCGCTCCGGAACAAATCCCCAATACCGGCTATCGCTGCTGCTGTCCCGGTTGTCGCCCATGGTGAAGTAATTGCCTTCAGGCACCTTGCAGGTAAAACCATTGTCATTGTAGCTGCAATTTTCATGGTGGGGGAACGGACGCACGCCGGCAAGCTGTATGGGGGGAACTTCTGAATTGATGAGAATCTTATAGCTGTGATCTCCTACCGATTCGCTAAACCGACGGCTGTAAACGTAATTCAGGCCGGATTCTACATAAGTATATTCCCCGTCCGGCTGCGTTTTAACTGGAATATCATTGACAGCGAGCCTCTTGTGGCGATAGGTGACGGTATCGCCCGGAACCCCGATGATGCGTTTGATGTAATCCATCGAGGGGTTCTCCGGGTAGCGGAACACCATTACTTCGCCACGTTGCGGCTCTTTCATGTCCAATAATTTGAGGTTGACGACTGGCAACCGAATGCCATAAGTATATTTGTTCACCAGTATGAAATCCCCTACTAACAGGGTTGGAATCATCGAGCCGGATGGGATTTTGAAAGGCTCCACCAGAAACGATCGTAGACAGAAGACGACCAGGATCACGGGAAAAAAGCTTTTGGGATACTCTACCCACCAAGGCCCCTGCGCTTCCGGCGCGCGGTGGCGGCGCAGCGCGAAGCGATCGAGCAATGAGATACCGCCGGTTGCTATCAGCAGTATCAGCATGATGAGAGGAAAGTTCATTCCGCGTCCCCGAGTGATAGTATTTGGCGTCGTATTGAAGGCAAAAACTGCTCCGGCTGGCGTATACAGGCCTTTTCAATACGGATGACCATCGTTTGCTATTTGTCGCCCACTTGCAGAATAGCCAGAAAGGCTTCCTGGGGAATCTCGACATTTCCGACCTGCTTCATTCGTTTTTTTCCGGCCTTCTGTTTCTCGAGCAGCTTGCGTTTGCGGCTGATGTCCCCGCCATAGCACTTGGCAAGCACGTTCTTGCGCAACGCCTTGATACTTTCTCTTGCGATGATATGCGAGCCGATGGCGGCTTGTACCGCAATATCGAACATTTGCCGAGGAATCAATTCGCGCATTTTCTGCGCGAGTTCCCGCCCCCGGTACTGGCTGCTGGCGCGATGCACAATGAGTGACAGTGCATCCACCTTTTCGCTGTTAATGAGAATGTCCAGCTTGACCAGATCGGAAGTTCGAAATTCCTTGAACTCGTAATCCAGCGAGGCATACCCACGGCTTGTGGATTTTAACTTATCGAAAAAATCCATCACTACTTCATTGAGCGGCATTTCGTAGGT
>JBDSOQ010000221.1:0-3358 GCA_039914755.1 Nitrosospira sp.
AGCCTACCCGGAGGCCCAAGGATGGCCGCTATGGGGAAAATCCCAACCGCTTGCAGCACTATTATCAGTTTCAGGTTGTTCTGAAACCGGCGCCCAGCAATATCCTGGAACTGTACCTCGGCTCGCTTGAGGAGCTCGGCTTTGACCTGAAACAAAACGATATTCGATTCGTCGAGGATGACTGGGAAAATCCTACCCTGGGTGCTTGGGGCCTGGGGTGGGAAGTGTGGCTGAATGGCATGGAAGTGACGCAGTTTACGTATTTTCAGCAGGTCGGCGGCATAAATTGCAGGCCGATCACGGGCGAGATCACTTATGGCCTGGAGCGCCTCGCGATGTATTTGCAAGGTGTGGAGAATGTGTTCGATCTCATCTGGACAAAAGGGCTCTCCTACCGCGATGTATACCATCAGAACGAGGTCGAACAATCCGCCTACAATTTCGAGCACAGCGACGTAAATTTCTTGTTGACTGCCTTTTCAAGTCACGAAAGACAATCTAAAAATCTGATAGAACATGGGCTGGCATTGCCGGCTTACGAACAGGTGCTGAAAACAGCGCATGCTTTCAACCTGCTGGATGCACGCGGCGCGATTTCCGTTACGGAGCGGGCTGCATACATGGCACGAATTCGCGACCTCGCCCGCAATGTAGCGAAGGCTTATTATGAGAGCCGGGAACGCCTGGGTTTCCCCATGGCGCCACGCGAGTGGGTCGAGCAGTTGACGGAGAATGTCGCTTGAGTAACACAGCCAGAAGCTTGCTTATAGAATTGCTGGTCGAGGAACTGCCACCGAAGTCACTGAAACAGTTGGGCCAGTCGTTTGGAACATTATTGTTTCAGGGATTGCAAACACTGCATAATCTTGGAGACGGCTCGCAACTGACGATATTTGCGTCTCCCAGGCGTCTTGCCGCGCATATCACCCACGTTCTGGATACCGCCTTGCAACCTTCGAGGAAGGTAAAGCTTATGCCGGTATCGGTCGGGGTGAGGGCGGATGGCGAATACACCCCGGCATTGCATAAAAAGCTGCGGCAAAGCTGCGGATACCCCGATGATGTACATCGCAGCGTTCTCGAAGAGCGAATTTCACGCGAATTTGAGGGAAAGACTGAATTTCTGTTCCATACGGATGTGGCTGTCGGGATACCTGTAGCCGTAAACGTGCAGCAAGTTCTGAGTACTTTGATCACTAAGCTTCCGATCGCCAAACTGATGACTTATCAATTGGCCGATGGCTGGACGACGATGAATTTTGTGCGTCCCGCACATGGTCTGGTCGCACTGCATGGCGTTGAGATCATACCGGTCGGCTTGCTGGGCTTGACTGCCGGACGCGAGACACAAGGGCATCGCTTTGAAGCCAGGGCCAGGACGGTCGTGCTGCGAGATGCGGACTGTTATACGGAACAGCTTGAAAGCGAAGGCGCGGTCATCCCCGGTTTTGCTGCGCGTCGCGATGAGATAGTGCGCCAGCTTAACGTGGCTGCCGCTGCGGAGGGCCTGAGACCGGTTGAGGATGAAGCCTTGCTGGATGAAGTGACAGCGCTGGTTGAACGGCCTAACGTGCTGATGGGTAAATTTGAATCCGAATTCCTGGGTGTGCCGCAGGAATGCCTGATTCTTACCATGAAAACCCATCAGAAGTATTTCCCGCTGCTGGATGCAAACGGTAGGCTTTCTCATAAATTCCTGCTGGTATCGAACATCCGGCCGGCCGATCCTACCCAGGTCATCGATGGGAATGAGCGCGTACTGCGCTCACGTCTGGCAGATGCGAAATTTTTTTTCGACCGGGATCGCAAAAAAAAGCTTTATTCGCGTGTGGCCGGACTGGATAAGGTCGTTTATCACACTAAGCTCGGCACCCAGGCGGAGCGGGTGGAACGGATATGGGCGATTGCGCAGGCGCTGGGTTTGCACCTGGGGGGTAATGTGCTTGCAGCGCAAGCGGGAGAAGCGGCGATGCTATGCAAGGCGGATTTGCTCACCGATATGGTGGGTGAATTTCCCGAACTGCAAGGTATCATGGGACGTTATTATGCCAGGCACGACGGGCTGCCGGATGACGTTGCGTTTGCCATCGAGGATCACTACAAACCACGGTTCGCGGGAGACGAATTGCCGCGTAATATGATCGGCACCTGCGTGGCATTAGCGGATAAGCTGGAAATACTGATCGGCATGTTCGGTATTGGACAGATTCCGACCGGTGACAAGGACCCGTTTGCGTTGCGCCGTCACGCGTTAGGCGTGACTCGCATCCTGATCGAAAAAAAGCTCCAGATCGCTCTGGAAGAAATGATCAGAATTTCGAGCGGGGTCTTCAATAACACGATTAAATTTGGCGACGCCGAATCTTGCCAGTTACTTGATTTCATCTATGAACGTATGTCCAGCCAATTGCGCGAACAAGGTTACTCAGCACAGCAGATCGAGGCAGTCATTGCGAAAAGGCCACAATTATTGATGGAGATTCCGCAACGTCTTGCCGCGGTACGCGCTTTTTCCGCCTTGCCCGAAGCTGAAAGTCTTGCAATTGCAAATAAACGGGTGAGCAATATTCTGAAAAAGGTTGAGGGTTCAGTCAGCGGCACGGTGAATGCTGAACTGCTACAGGAACCCGCTGAGCAAGCGCTGCATATCGCGCTCAACAGTGTGACGCCTAAAGCAGATGTTGCTTTCGATCGAGGAGAATTCAGTTTGGCGTTACAGGAACTTGCGGTACTGAAAGTGCCTGTTGATGCATTTTTTGACAATGTGCTGGTGAACACCGAGGACCGTGCGCTGCGCGCCAACCGCCTTGCGTTATTAGCCCAGTTACAACATGCCATGAATCGGGTCGCAGATATTTCTAGGCTGGTGGCTTGAAGTGAAATTGATCATCCTCGATCGCGACGGCGTCATCAATTATGACAGCGACGCTTTTATCAAGACGCCTGATGAATGGAAGCCCATTCCCGGCAGCCTCGAAGCGATCGCCCATCTCACGCAGGCAGGTTATCGCGTCGTCATTGCAACCAATCAGTCGGGCATCAGCCGGGGGTTGCTGGATATGGTGACACTCAACGCCATCAACGACAAGATGTGCAAGGCAGTCAATCAAGTGGGCGGACGCATCGACGCCATGTTTTTTTGCCCTCACGCCGATTCGGACAAATGCAATTGCCGCAAGCCGGCGACCGGGATGTTCAAGGAAATCTCGGACCGCTTTGGCCTGGAACTGAACGGCGTACCGGCGATCGGCGATTCCCTGCGTGATTTACAGGCCGCAGCCGAAGTCGGCGCCATACCGATTCTGGTACTTTCAGGCAAAGGTAAAAAGACAAGGGCGAAAGGGGGGTTGCCGGAAAA
>JBDSOQ010000031.1:0-5634 GCA_039914755.1 Nitrosospira sp.
TCACAAAAGACGGTTACGGAACAGCCAGGCAGCCAGCGGTAGTGTGATAGCAGATATGACCAGCAGGGGAATCAGGTCATGGACGACCGTGAGCAACCCGACACCCTCCAGGTAGATGCGCTGCGCCAGATCGATCGCGAAGCGCAACGGGTTGATCAGCGTGGCGGTCTGCAAGAATGGCGGCATGTTGCGCACTGGCGTGGCCAGTCCGGAAAGCAGTATCAGCGGCATGATCAGCATGAAAGTGTAAAGCATGGCTTGCTGCATGTTTGCCGAAACCGCCGAGATCGATAATCCCATGCCGACGCTGGCAATAGTGAACAAACCCAGCCCGGCGTAGAGCGTTACCAGTGAGCCTGCCATCGGTATATTGAACCAGAACAGCGCCACCAACAGTACGATGGTGGATTGCGTCAAGCCAATCATGATGATTGGAATGGCCTTACCGATCATGACTTCCGTTGGCGAAAACGGAGTTACCAGCAATTGGTCAAAAGTGCCATTTTCGCGCTCACGGGCAACGGATAACGCAGACAGCATTAGCGTCTGTATCATGCTCAACGAGGCAATCAAGCCGGGCAGGATATTCCAGCGGGTCTCCAGATTCGGATTGTACCAGGCGCGTGACTCGACGGTGAGTGGCGGCCCGGTCCCACCGCGCAGCGTCGCGTTAAACGAATCGATGACTGCGCCGACATAGATCGCGGCGGAGCCCGCCGTATTTGAATTGCGTGCGTCCAGGATCAATTGCACCGGTGCGGATTCGCCTGCATTCAGTTGTTGCTCGAACCGTGGCCCGATCTGGATCACCATCAACGCATCTCCGCTGTCGATTACCCGGGCGATATCGCTCTGCGTCTGTAGCATTGCGATGCGATGGAATACGCCGGTACCGTCCAGGTGAGCGATCAATTCGGTTGATGCGAAGCCACGGCTCTGGTCCAGCAATGCGTAAGGCACATTGGTCAGGTCATAGGTAGCCGCATAACCGAAAAGAAAGCTCTCTATCAGTGAGGGAACGACGAGAATGACGCGATTGGCGGGATCCTTGAAAATAGCCAGTAACTCTTTCCGGCACAGGCTGGCGATACGACGCAGGAAATCCAGCATTTTCAATCCAGCTTCTTGCGGGTGACGGCTCGCGCCAGCCCCAGCAGCACCACGGCATAGCCCGCCAGGATCGCGCAGTTCTTGAATATCAGCGGCCATATGTTGCCCGCTAAAAACAACGTCCTGATCAGTTCCATGAAATAGGTAGCCGGCAGCGCGTTGCCGATAAAGTGAATGACAGTCGGCACATTGCGCAAGTCGAAAAAAAAACCGGATAACATCAGTGCCGGCATGAAACTGGTGATCAGTGCGAGCTGGCTGGCCAGGAACTGGTTCCGAGTTACCGAAGAAATCAGCAGGCCCAGGCCCAATGCCACCAGCAGGTAAAGCATCGAGCTGACAAGCACTATCAGCAGCGAACCGTACATGGGCACCTCGAACAGGAAGCGCGCGGCGAGCAGACACATGCCCAGGCCAAGCATCCCGACCATAAAGTACGGAATGATCTTCGCCAGTAGTATCTCGCTGGGCCGCACCGGGGAGACAAACAATGCTTCCAGTGTGCCGCGTTCCCATTCCCGGGCCATTACCATCGCCGTGAGGAAGGCGCCGACCAGGGTCATGATCAGCACGATCAACCCAGGTACAAGATACCAGGTGCTGGTATTGGCGGCGTTGAACCACATCCGTTGAACCAGTGTAACCGAACCTGAGGCGGCGGTGCCTACGCCCGCCCCTACCACCATTCCACGATCGCTCTGACGCTGCGCCCACTGGCCCAGGGCACCGCTGACATAGCTGCGTATGATCAGTGCACGGCTGGCGTCGGAACCATGCAACAGCAACTGCACTTGCGCGTTCCCGGTCGCCAGTCGGCGCGAAAAATCGCTCTGCACCTGCACGATGGCATCCACCTCGCGCGCCAGCATCAGGCGCTCCGCGTCATGCATGGAGGTAACCACTACCGGCGAGATAAATGCGGAGAGCTCCAGGCCAGCGATGACATCGGCCGCCATGGGCGAAGGATCTTCCAGCACCACCGCCACTGTGGCATTCCTGACGTCGAGTGAAAGACCATAGCCAAAAATCAGGATCAATACGAAAGGCAGGCCGATACCGATGACCAGGTTGCTCCGGTCACGCAGTAGCTGTCGAATTTCCTTGCGGGTCAAGGAGATCAGGCGCGACCGGAATCCCCTGATACCTTTATTTCCCTTGTACACATTATCCGCTTTGTCCGATTTCTCCGCGGTATGTCCCTTGCTGGCTGGCTCTGTTCCGGCTTTGCTCATGGGTTGGCTTCCCCGACAGGATTTTCACTGTTTTTCTGCCGCTCCTGCTCGACGATGCGGATAAAGGCCTCTTCCATATCCAACCGGACATCCTCTCCACCCGCTTGCCTCCGTACCTCCTCGGGAGTGCCGAGTGCCAGCAGCCTGCCGGCATCCTGGATGACAATACGGTCGCAGTACTCGGCCTCTTCCATGAAATGGGTCGTAATGATAATCGTCGTACCCACCTCCGACAGCGCAGTGATACGCCGCCAGAATTCCCGGCGCTTAAGCGGATCGGTGCCACTGGTGGGCTCGTCAAGGAACAGGATATCAGGCTCGTGCAGCAGTCCGACCGCCATCGCCAGGCGTTGCTTGAATCCGCCGGGCAATTGCCCGCTCGGCGACTTCTCCCTGCCCTCGAGGTCGAACTGCTGCATAACGGTATCGATGCGCTCGCGCAAGCGCTTGCCGTACAACCCATATGCACTACCGAAAAACTCCAGGTTTTCCATTACCGAGAGATCGCCGTAAAGTGCGAATTTCTGCGACATATACCCTATCCTGCGGCGCGCTACCGCGCGAGCATGCAAAAGATTGAAGCCGGCGACCTGAAGAAAACCGCTCGTAGCCGGCAGAAGGCCGCAAAGCATTCGAAAGGTCGTAGTCTTGCCTGCGCCGTTGGGGCCCAGCAGGCCGAAGATTTCACCGCGCCGAACCGAGAATGAGACGTGGTCCACCGCGGTAAAATCGCCGAACTTGCGCACGAGGTCACGCACCTCGATGACAACTTCATGCGGCTCGCCTTTAGTGCCATTTTCACCCACTTTAGCGCCATCTTCGCCGCTTTTAGCGTTTTCTTCGCCGATAACGCCATGTCCCGCCCCGCCGGCGATCTTCAGGGCCACCGTATCCAGCGGGACCACATCGTGCCGTTCGCGCAGCAGTACCATGAACCCGTCTTCCACGCGTGCTTCGACCGCCGTGGCCGGGATACCGCCAAGCAGGCTGTCCAGGCGCTGCCGATCCACGTCGGCTCGGTGAATGAAGCGCACAGCGCCACCGTAAGGAACCGCATCGATGATGCAATCGGCGTCATCCAGCAGGCGCGCCTGGAGAATACGCGACGGTTGGCCTGGCGGCGGTGTAACGACGAAACACAGGTTGCGCGCATGCTGGCGAATTTCTTCGGGGGTGCCTTCAGCCAGCAGCTTGCCTTCCTGAAGAACGAAAACACGGGCACAATGCTCGGCTTCATCCAGATAAGCAGTGGTAACCAATACCGTCAACTGCTCGTCGTCAATCATTTGCTGAACAATTTCCCAGAGCTCCCGGCGCGACAATGGATCGACACCCACTGTCGGTTCATCGAGCAACAGCAGCTCGGGCGAGCGCACGAGGGTGCAGGCCAGGCCCAGTTTCTGCTTCATGCCCCCCGAGAGCTTGCCCGCCAGACGTGCGGTGAAGTTCGCGAGATCGGTCATTTCCAGGAGCCTTGTGTAGCGTTTCCGGCGAATTGCTTGCGGCACACCATGCAGATCGGCGTAGAGGTCGAGGTTTTCCTGCACGCTGAGGTCTTCATACAGGCCGAAGCGCTGCGGCATATAGCCGATGCGGTCCTGAACTGCCTGCGGGTCGGCTGCCACATCAATGCCCAGCACCTCGAGCCGACCTTCGTCGGCTGTCATCAGCCCGGCTATCATCCGCAGCAAAGTGGTCTTGCCCGCGCCATCGGGACCAACCAGGGCCGTGAGCGAACCCATCTGCACTGCAAGCGAAACGTCAGCGACCGCTTGAGTGAATTTCCCCGTTTCCTTGGCCAGAAAACGTTTATGGACGCGGTTCGCGATCAGCGCGACTGCCGGATCGCTCATCGATGCGCGGTTCCAGTGGGGTTTTTATTGTCTTGCAAGGGGATGAGCACCGTGGCCGGCATGCCCAGACGCAGGCGATCACTGACATCTTCGACAAAGACGCGCACTTCATAGACCAGGCTGGTGCGCAGTTCTTCGGTCTGCACAATTTTGGGAGTAAACTCTGCGACTGAGGAGATATAGCCGATGCGGCCCGGAATCGATTGATCGGGATGGCTGTCAGTTGTCACGCGCGCACTCATGCCGGGCTTGATGCGGCCCAGATCCACTTCCGATACGTAGGCGCGCACCCATTTCGGGTCGGTAATTGCCAGCGCATACACCGGACGTTGCGGTGAGGCCATATCGCCCGGTTCCAGCAAGCGCGAGCGCACGACGGCATTGATGGGCGACTTCAATTCGTACAGGCTGAGCTGATGCTTGAGCAAAGCCAGTTGAGCCTGCGAAACGTTCAATTGTGCCTCGGCCTGGGCGACGTCTTCCTTGCGTGGACCGATCACAGCCAATTGCAACGCCTTCTGGTTGTTTTCCAGCTGTGCCTGGGCCACACGCAGGCGTGAACGCGCACTGTCCAGATCCTGCTGGCTTACCGCCTGGCTGGCAGAGTGCTCGATATTTTGCAAACGTTTCAGGAGCTGTGCGGCGAGATCCGCGTCGGCGCGAGCAGCAGCGACCTCAGCCTTGGCCTGAGCCACCTCTTCGGGGCGCGTTCCGTTCCTCAGCCGTAACAAGGCCTGATCCTGTACGTTGATCTGTGCTTCGGCCTGAGCGATTTGCAGCCTCAGGGTGCGGGTGTCGAGCGTGGCCAGGACTTGTCCGGTCTCCACCCGGTCGCCTTCCTGCGCGCGCATATCGGCGACCCGTTCGCTGCCGTTGAAAGCCAGCGAGACCTGGCGAATATCGACATTACCGAAGAGCACCAGCGTATCGTTATCATTCTGCTGCCGGGTGATATACCAACCTGCCGCCACCGCGACAATGATGACCAGCGCAGCCACCAGGATAAGCCTTTTCTTCATGAGTGATTGGCCAGTTTAACCCAGATAATTCATTAGGCGGCTCTGCGAGCCTACGCGAGTGCTGGCGGTCAGTTTGCGGCCATTTTCGCCGCTTGCTCGGCGTCCATAGACCAAGCTCTGGACTTCTCTCAACCGGCAAAACTGTCTCGCAACCTGACTCGCTATCATCTCGCGTCCTGATGGATTATCTGGGCTTAAACGATGTCGGAGATTTGGAGGTTATTGTGTTTTTTCATCAAAATAACAATTTTTCGACTCTGCGCAGCCCGGCGGATACCACTGAACGACGAGGCATTTGTTAAATTAGTTCTCATCCAGAAACACCCGGAAACTTTGTAGATCAGAGTCGCAACGGCCTGTTCTCGGGATCGATTTGCAACATATAGAGCCGACATCACCCGGTTTTTCATATTGCTGCCC
>JBDSOQ010000094.1:0-9575 GCA_039914755.1 Nitrosospira sp.
CTCAAGCCGCGCTGTGCGTCTGTAGCGAACGCGATCAATACGTTCTCAATCTTTTGCTGGTAAGGGATCTTCTGATTCTGCTCAGGATGTGCTGTGTTCATCCGCCTGGTTCAAGATGCTCTTGTAATTGAAGGCCAAGCATGAGAGTTCATGCAGTGGATAAGCTTGTGATTGCCCAAGCCCAAGCTTTATTCTGCTACTTCTGAATCTGCCGGGCGTGCCCGAGATGGTCGGAAAGGGGTACGAATAAACTGAACAATAGCGCTGCCAATTCCTCATTCTTGACGTTGGGCATCAATGTATTGTCAATCAAATCGAGCAGGTTCTGGTGAAAAGGCCCTGCAGATTGAAGCAGGCAAGACGAGCTACTTTGCAAGCTCGTGGTCGAGGGTCGGCGGATGCGTATCTTCGCCTCTCTGTCATCGCCACAAGCCCGTGGTGAGAGCCGCTTTCGGCCCCTGTGGGTGAACTCAGGGGCTTATCCGGCATTGCTTTCTATTGTTGGGCGACCGAGTCGCGCCACTCTCCCGTTTCTTTCCCGCGATTTTCGAGGAATTCCTTGAAACGCTTGAGATCCCCGCTCGTTCGCATCTTTACCAGTCCCAACGCATCGCCAATCTCTTCAATAATACCCTTGGGGCCGTAATCCATTTGCAGCACGATCCGGGTTATCGAATCGGATATCTTGTAGAACTTGACGACACCCTCATCTTTAGCGCCGTTCGTGCTACGCCAGGCAATCCGCGTTTCCGGTACTTGCTCCGTGATCTCGGCATCCCATTGCGTTTCTTTACCGCCGATTTTTGCGTGCCAGTGCAAATGCGTGTCATCGATTTGCCGTACTTCGCATATTCCTTTCATGAAGCGGGGAAAATCCCCGAACTGTATCCATTGATTGTATACCGCGCTTATCGGCAAATTTACCTCGATCGAATCTTCCACTATCGACGTGTTTTCAGTACCACGAGATTTCCTGATTTTTTTTGACAGCATGAGTCCACCCGCGGTAACCGCGGCGATCGTTACAATTTTTTTTAACATTATAATTTCCTCCAAGTAGATGCCTCACTGCCATTTCGAAAGTTCTTTTCATTCGCGAGCTTTACCTGGCTTGGTACTTGAGCTGGCGGAAGACTCGCTCAACTGTGAGAGAAAATTTGTCCGCGTTTTACCTATACGGTCCGAGTGAACACAGCAGCAAATCGTACCTCTTTTAAAATGATGCGCTTCCCGCTGCCCGCGATCTGTGCGGTTGTACACGTAGTGCAAAAGTACCGCAAATTCGAACCAGGTGACCGGTCCCATCATCACGGTGCGCAGAACAATCAATTATAAGGTTACCACGGCACACCCCTGGGAGGGCAGCGCAATAAAAGAACGGGGCGGGATTCATAGCCAGAGTTTCTCGATCAGATCAGTACAGGAGAAACTGCAAGCAGCAGCGGATTTACAGGGCGCGACATTGCACCGATTTATTGTTCTCGCGCGTTAGATTTCAATAGTACCTTTCAAGGGAAGGTGGTCGGACGCAATTCTTGCGAGGCTGCTGGCGTGGACCTCCAATTTTGCGAGTCGGCGACGCGGATGTACCCAAAGCCGATCGAGGGCCATGAAGGGTTGGCGCGAAGGGTAGGTCGCGACATGGGGAGTGGATAGGAAGTGGCCGTGTAGCCAGCGCAGGGGACGTCCCCAGAGAAACCATTCGTTTAAATCGCCCAGCAGCACATAAATATCCTTGGAGCCGATGTCGAACAGCTTGAGCAACTGACGAACCTGCTGGCGCCGTTCCCAGGGCTTGAGTCCGAGATGGGTTGCGACCACCTGCACGTGCCGTTCTTTACCATCGAGGGTCACATCAAGCGCGCCGCGCGGTTCCCGGCCGGGAAGGGTCAGGTCGACGCGATTCACTGTCAAGATGGGAAGCTTTGTCAATATGGCATTTCCATAATGACGGGATTCACGCAGCAGGGTAGGACCAGCAATGGCGGTCAAACCGGTTTTCGCAGCCAGGTAATCCAAGAGGTCATAACCGTCGACATGATGGTGGTCCACTTCCTGCAGCGCCACGACATCTGCGTCCAGTTCACGAAGCACGCCTGCGATGCGTGCAGGTTCGAAGCGGCCGTCTGTGCCGACACAGGCGTGTATATTGTATGTAACCAGCGTAAGAGGCATAAATTACGTAAAGATTAAAGATTAACTTTTCTGCCATGAAGAATAGAGTATGAGCAAGCTGCCGCGCTGGTGTTTAGTGTTGCAGTGTCCTCGCCGGGTTGCAAATTCATGTCAGATATCGCTCAATCGGCGCGCGCTCTCAATCGGGAATCTCGCTGGCGTTCTTTGCTTATTGCGTTGGACCATGCAATTGAGGAAAGCGCCCAAACTCACCGGCAGTCCATCGGGTTTCCCTTCCCGGACAAGATCGATGCGCCTATCGATATCCCAGGCAATGATCAATACCGAATGCTGTGCCTGCTTTACCGTTTCACGAAAAGCGCGAAAAAATTCAGCCCCATCCACAAGAAATGCGGCCCTATCGGCATGTTCGACGCGCCAACAATTAGCGCCTGGCTTCAGGATGGCGGAATGGACCATTACGTGTTGAGATGCCCGGTGGGTTTGATTATCACACTCGGAGGACTGACGACCTGCACCTCGATGCGCGCTGTGGCCAGCGCCCTTGCGAGTGCAATAAACTCCTCCAGTCCTTTGACAGTCGCGATGACAGCAAAAAGCTCCGGGCCACCCGAAGCGTCAATTTCTTCCAACTGAGCTGGAGGCTCGTCAGGATGAAGCGCGCAAAATAAAGAATGGTTATAGTTGGCTGGCAGGATAATTTCTATCTGCTGCGCATCACCCAGCAATGGCGGTATCGATTCGATCGTTTCATGGCCGCGCCAGGTTAACTTGATCAACGGTTCCTTTTCCATTATCAGCTCCTGATTCGTTCCATGGGGATATTGCTCCGTCTTTCATAGGAGGGCGAATACCAAAGCTTGAATAGTATGAGTTAGTTGATTGCTCGTCCGTTCGTTGTCGTACATAAAGGCGAGAGCGGAGAGCGGCGCCCGCCCGTACGACCCGCGACTGTTGAATGGATGGAAAAGCTTCCGAGGCCGGGCGGTTGGGGTTAGTCGGCTCGGCCGCAGCAACCTCCACGCAGTGACCGATGGCGAAAGGCAGGCCGCTTCGTTTCCTCTGACCGGAGGCAATATCGTCGATGACAAGGGCAAAGCGGCCGGTACGCTGCTCGCCGACCAAGCCTATGACAGCGACGCGATCCGCCGGTTCATTAAGGATCAGTACGGTCTCGAACATCCCCTCCAAAGCCAACTGTACCGGAAACAGGCAACTCTTTCCTGTTTTGCCCCTTCGGCGCATGGTTTCGCATGCGAAAGCGCGCATTCCGCTTACCGCTGCATGGCGTAACGAAACATCGTGAAAGCAGACGGAAGCCAGGCTTATTTCATCAAGTCCAGATTGCATCTATTACGAGGAGAATGCGCGGCCCGTTCACGGCAGTGACGGAGGGTGAACGATGGATTGCACCTCTTCGTATATTCTCCTGCCACAACGAGCCCTTCAAGAGTAGGACGTCGAATGATGCGGCTGCCTCAACTGTCGTTCTGGCGTCGAATAGGCCGGAAGCGTCATCGGCAATACCCAGTGATCCTTGCCCGAGCTTGCTACGATCCACCCACTTATCGTCAATCCATTCCGTTCCCTGCCCACGATAGGTGCAAATGAGACGGATGCCTGTGCGATCCACGTGAAAACGAGGGCACATGGCTTTGCTGGACATTTCCAGACGTAGGGCGATTTCATCGCAACCAAGAAGCTCCGAGTAAATATCAGCAATGAGCGAAATATCTTGGGCCATTGCTCGCCGGCCCGGAAGGTCTGGCAAGAAATCAAGCTCCAGGCCTTCACCGGCCGGAATAACGATACGGAAACCATTTCTTAAATGGCTATTTACCGGCCTCTGCTGCAAGTAAGCCTCGATACCAGGATCGACCTGCCGCCGCCACCGAACAACCTGGATAAGCGGATGAAAAATCCGTATCAGTTCCACTGGCTCAGCCGTAGCGCATGCATACGGATGAGATATGTGATCTTGCGATGATTTTTGAGAAGGCTCGGCATGCCTATCTATCGCTTGGGCAAAGCTGGCCTTGCGATTATCCTGCAGCAGATTTGGACCAACCATCCCAATGGTAGCCAGTTCATCATTCATCGTCGATTGCGACGCCTTTCCTGGACACTAGATTCGATAACTTCGCTCGTAACGTTCGTGACGCTCTTGTGCTTCAATGCAGAGCGCCGCCGTCGGCCTCGCCAAAAGGCGCGCGATGCCGATAGGCTCCCCGGTTTCCACGCACCAGCCATACGTCCCATCCTCGATACTCAGAAGGGCATCCTCGATTTTCTTGAGCAATTTACGCTCGCGGTCCCTCACTCGGAACTCAAGGGAAAATTTCTCCTCCGTACTTGCCCGGTCGTTTGAATCCGACTCCGAAACAATAGCCTGCATCTGCTCGAGCGTGCTTTGGGCGTTGTCCAGCAACATGCACCGCTCATCTTCCAGCCGGAAACGAAAGAATTCCAATTGTGCCGCGCACATGTACTCCCCAGACGGGACCTCGCGAATAGCGTGCTCGACGGAAGAGGAGTGCTTAGTTTTCATGACATATCATAGTTAAGCCAAGCATGCGAACTTTCATCGGTTCGTGTTATTAGTCATAACACTGATCTATTAAACGAGCGGTCAACTACGGGATTTAGGTTCAAGTGCGTTTCTCCATAATGATGAATGAAGCGGAGTGTCTCCTCATGCCGTGGTTGACGAAATACGGTTAATCGCTTTTGAATGAATTCCTGGGTCAGTGGAAGCCCGCAGTCGTGCTCAATACACTGACGCCACTCATCGAAAGTCTGTGGAATTATCGCGCTCATATGTGTTCCGTTACCTCTTCCGCGAGCGCTGCCGCCGCAACCCACTCGGGAAACTGGTCTGGCAGCTTCCGCCAGTAGTCCAGGCCCTTGCGGATTTCATAAGACCGAAGCTGGCATTCGGAAAAAGCTTTTTTTATCAAATCCCGATCCATATCGCGGCCGATGAAGACGACTTCATTGATTCTGTCTCCGTATGGCCGTCGCCAGTTCTGCTCTATCGATGCACGCTCTTCGCTTCCTTCCGCTGGCCAGCGCTCTTTTGGCACCGCTGCCCACCAACGCCCCACTGGCTCCACATTGGCGATGTTGCCACAGCGCGAATAGGAGATTGCCCATTCAGGACGGCTTGCCAGCCACACATAGCCTTTCGCCCTCAGGATCCCCGGTAGCGGGCGCTCGATAAAGACTGCAAAACGTTGGGGATGCAATGGTGCATGCAAGCGCAAGACGAAACTGGCAATGCCGAATTCCTCTGTTTCCGGCGCATGTTCTCCGGCAAGTTCTTTAAACCAACCCGCCATCTTACTGGCGCGGTCCAGGTCGAACCGGCCTGTACCGAGGATTTCGTTCAAGGGAACATCGCCATGCCTGGCGTACGTTATTTCCGCTCCCGGATTCAAGGCCTTGATCACGCCCATGACTTCACTGAGCTGGCTCGGTGTTACCTTGTCTATCTTGCTTATCACGATTACGTCCGCGAATTCGATCTGCTCCGTCAATAGGCCAGCCAGAGATCGATTGTCTTCATCACCCGCCACTTCGCCGCGCTGGGCCAGCAGGTCTTGGCTGGAAAAATCCCGCAAAAGGTTTACCCCATCGACCACAGTGACCATAGTATCTATCCGGGCGATATCGTTGAGCGAATTGCCGTCCTCATCCCGGAAATCAAATGTTGCTGCGACAGGCATCGGTTCGCCGATTCCGGTCGATTCGATCAGGAGATAATCGAAACGACCCTCGGCGCAGAGTTTGCGTACTTCTGTAAGCAAATCCTCGCGCAAGGTGCAACAGATGCAGCCGTTGCTCATTTCCACCAATCTTTCTTCAGTGCGCGATAAAGCGGCACCTGCGTTTTGGGCGCCTCTTTCGATGAGCGAGGCATCGATATTCACTTCGCTCATGTCGTTTACGATTACCGCTACGCGCAACCCCTCGCGATTGGCCAGAACGTGATTAAGCAAGGTCGTCTTGCCTGCGCCGAGAAATCCAGAGAGTACTGTCACCGGCAAACGTTTTTCCATTGTTTTCATTACAACCTCACGTTGTCGTCTGGTTTGGCATGCTAATGAGGCTCTCTCGTTCTTGTCGGGGGCGCTTGCGCGCTGCCCATACCACAAAGAACAGACCTGTGAGAAGCATGGCGTAGGTACTTGGTTCCGGAATCGGCGAAACAGCAAAATCCAGATGGAAAGTGCCCGAATCCTTAATGGACAAGCCTGTTTCCGTATTCAGCAGCTCAAAAGTCGCAGAGTAGATGCCGCCAGGAGCGGATGCGTCGACCCAGTAAATCGGCTTGAACTCGAAGTTATTACTCATGCCCAGGTTGAATACATCACCGGTGCTATAGATATCTTTTGTTGTTGCGGTTCCCACGTGCAGCCCCTCCGTGCTCTCAACAAGCCTCAGGCCAAGCCCCACATTGTTCAGCGGTCCCGACCAGCGATTATTGCCTGCTTTGAAACAGGATGTCCTCCATGCTTCCCGATGCGTGGCCCGCAAGAGACTGGATCGACGCAATGCCGAGATAGCTGTATTCCGAACTGCCTACGGCGCTGCGCAATGTCCCATCATAGAGTCCGCTGCCCATTTCAAGTGGCAGGGGATTTTCGAGCGAAGAAATTTCGGGAATACGATTGTTCGCATTGGTAGGCAGTACATTGGGGGCGGATGCCGTCCTGCTGTAGCTGTAGGCGCCGATACCGTGAAAATGCTCGCCGTGATCGAGCAATAGAGTGAGGCGATCCGCGTTGGGGTTGGGCAACCCGGCATAAGTGCCTGAAGCGATAGTCGCCAGCCCATCGTACCCGATGTAGAAGCCGATACCTTCATCATGCCGCGATGATGCCGAAACATTGAAGGAAGCCATCATAATAGCCCAGCCAACCAAGCCGGCATATAACACATTGGAACGCATATACTTTCTCCGTGTGCAGTTGTAAGATAAAGCTGTGAGATAAAATCGTAGCCATCGATGCATAAGCCGAGCTTATACGGGAGTGACGCTATTGATAATAGTTTATCAGTAGCGTATGGTCAAGAACGATTATTGCTCAAGAGATTTTTTGGCGGCGCTAAGCTCAGGCATTCAACCTCTACCGCCACTCATATTTCTTTTGTTTAACTTTTATCGGGATAAGATGCATGGAGCGTAATACCCGGCAGCGCAACGCTATTCTCGGTGTGATTACAGAAGCCGGGAGGCCACTTTCGACACAGGAAATTCTAGTGGAGGGGCAGGCCGCCGTGCCATCGCTGAGTATCGCGACGGTTTACCGGACGCTGAAGGATCTGATCACCGAAGGCTGGATCGTGCCGGTAAAACTTCCCGGCGAGGCGGATCGCTACGAGCTTACAAAGCTGGGGAAGCATTACCACTTCAAGTGCAGCTCATGCAGCAAGGTTTTTGATATCCATGAGAGGATCAAGAATAACAATCTTCCGGCGCCCGCCGATTTCATCGTCGAGAGTTATGATCTTATTCTCTATGGTCGCTGTAGCGAGTGCG
The DNA here is from genome assembly GCA_039914755.1 of Nitrosospira sp. Classification (GTDB taxonomy): domain Bacteria; phylum Pseudomonadota; class Gammaproteobacteria; order Burkholderiales; family Nitrosomonadaceae; genus Nitrosospira. Next base: position 7,679 of record JBDSOQ010000094.1, read on the forward strand.
TTCCAAAGCCTGGAGGTACGGAGCCAGGGGCGGCAAAACACTTGGTTTAAAGGGCGGCGGACCTGTTAATGAGCAGGACACACATCCTTTTCCGACCATCTTGCGCTAGTCATATCCCCGGCACCTTTAACTACGGGGGCGAAAGGTGAGATTTCATATCGCTTTCATATCGCAATTGATAGTAGTCTATTCGCAATAGCCATCCCCACTGAGAGCGGATCGGTGCAGTCTGGCACAACGTACGTTTCTAACCTATTTACCTATTTGTTCAGAAATCCAGTTTAACCAGAGGAGGATCAGAATCATGGCCAAACCCGCCATTCAAGACCGCGCTGCCGGCGCCATCATGGGCGCCTTTATCGGAGACGCTCTGGGCCTCGGCCCCCACTGGTACTATGACCTGGAGGAGCTTCGCCGCGACTACGGTGACTGGATCGCAACTTATACTGACCCCAAACCGGGCCGTTACCATGGCGGCCTCAAGGCAGGCCAGTTGTCGCAGGCAGGCATTATTCTCAGGCTCTTGCTCCGTTCGCTTGTCGAGCGAGGCGGCTATGACGAAGCGGATTTCTGCAGGCGCATGGATGAAGAGCTGTTTCCTTTGCTTGACGGTACTCCAGCGAACGGACCTGGCGGATATACAAGCCAATCCATCCGCAACGCCTGGCGCAAGCGCGTCCAGCAGAAACTGCCCTGGGGACAAACGGGTGGCCATGCTGATACGACAGAAGCTATCGAACGCACACTCGCCTTAGCGGTTCGCTATGCGACTCAGCCGCACGAGTTGGCGACAGCTATTTCCAGTAATACGCGCCTTACCCAAATCGACGATATCGTGCTTTCGATGACCGTTGCTTACGGGGCGGTACTGAGCCTCTTGGTGAAAGGGCACGAGCTCGACAAAAACCTGTCCGGCAAGCTGATGCAATTGGTGAAGACGGGCGAACTGCCTTTTCATGCAGTAACGCATTCAGATCTGCAACCGCCGCGCCCCGGCGACCCGGATCCGCCCCTCGCCGGGCGGTTCGCATCACCCGACGCCCTGCTGACACCTTCGTATATTGCCACCGCCGCCACGGACCCGGGGATACAGATAGAGCCACCCTGGAAGGTATCCCTCGTATACGGCATGCCTTGAGCCATCTATCACCAGCTTCCCGCAGCCTATTACCTGGCTGCCCGCTTTCCTCAGGACTTCGAATCGGCTGTGCTGCACGCCGTGAATGGCGGAGGGCAAAACCAGGCGCGCGCCATTTTGACTGGCGCGCTAGCCGGAGCCCAAGCCGGACTTTCGGGTATTCCCCAGCGCTTCCTCGACGGACTGGAAGAAGGCGAAACGCTCCGACAGCTTGCAGTGGACTTGGCCGCTAAAGTAGGCACATCGCCCGCCGGGGAGAGTAAAACCCGGTAGCCCGAAGAATAATCAGAGAGGTATGGGGCTACGGGAGAATCATCCGGCGCGATTCATCGTGGAGATGATCGAACAACTGGATTTGTCGGCGCTTGCGCAGGCTATACACGTACGGGTCAAGCATGCGGTGGAATACATTAAGGGCAGCACCGGGTTGTGTGAAGACGTCGATGCGGAGCAGGGTGGAAAGCTCATCGAAATCGACACATAGCCGTTTCAGAAAGAAATTAACCCGATCTGTTGTTTTATTGGCCAGGCTCCGGCTCCTGGTCAGATGGTGCGAACGTCATACCTGGCTTTCTACCGGAGGATTCCGGACTGGTCATTCTGCCATTAGCGGCTATTTATATCATCGCTGCTCATCGCCGTATCTACGGCATTTAGCCGTGCCCGCAGCATTTCAACTTCATCCAGCAACTGCAGAGCCAGCGCTATGCCGGCAAGGTTGACGCCAAGATCGTGCTGCAGCCGCAGCGCTACTCTGGC
>JBDSOQ010000101.1:0-18837 GCA_039914755.1 Nitrosospira sp.
GCTGCAGATAAATGAGTTCAACGGTAGTTCCACCCTGCAATTCATCCTGGAGCATTGGTTTCAGCCCGTGCCTGATGCTCAAGTTACGCGTGCTCAAGTGCGAATAACCTGATATGCACTTTTTTTAAAGTTCTCCATTTTGACGAGGGCGGATGAAAGAAACATACTTTCGCAGCTAGCCATCCGTCTGCTGGATATAAGGCATTATAACTGTCATATAATGTCTCTCTTTTTTATGTGGAGCGCGACATTTATCGGTCGCGGCCATTGAAAACAGTACAGATGCCATTCAAGTTGACTATTCCCCAGTGCGGTTCGATGACCCGCTATGATCATTTCGACGGTTCAGGCGATGCCCTGGCTTTGGCAAAACTGGCGCAGGAAGCAAAACCTATTGCCATCATTGCGGCAAGCGCGCTCGCCGCCCAAAGACTGCTGGAGGAAATCCCTTTCTTTGCCCCCGAGTTGAAAACACGGCTGCTGCCGGACTGGGAGACCCTGCCCTACGATACCTTTTCACCTCATCAGGATCTCATTTCCGACCGGCTTGCCACGCTTTACCAGCTCATGAGCGGCGCCTGCGATGTACTGATCGTTCCTGTCACCACCGCGTTATACCGGATGCCGCCGCGAGCGTATCTTGCGGCACATACTTTTTTTCTCAAGCGGGGAGAAACGCTTAATCTGAATACGCTACGCGGCCAGATGACTTTGGCCGGCTACAGCCATGTAACGCAGGTGCTTTCGCCTGGGGAATACAGCGTACGTGGCGGGCTGGTGGATCTGTTTCCCATGGGCAGCCCGCTGCCCTACCGCATCGATTTGCTGGATAATGAAATCGAAACCATCCGTACGTTTGATGTGGATACGCAGAGAAGCGTCTATCCCGTCACCGAGATAAGATTACTGCCAGCGCGTGAATTCCCTCTCGACGAAGAAGCCCGCAGTCGTTTTCGAGGTAGTTTTCGCGAACATTTCGAAGGCGATCCGTCGAAAAGTCGCATCTATAGAGACATAAGCAAGGGTGCCACACCTGCGGGCATCGAATATTATTTGCCGCTTTTTTTTGAGGATACCGCGACAATCTTCGATTACCTCCCGCAAACGACGCTACTCTGCCTGCACCATGAAATCCATCCGGCAGTGGAAAACTTCTGGCGCGACACGCAATCACGCTATCAGTTGCTGCGTGGCGACAGCGATCACCCATTGCTGCAACCGGGAGAGTTATTCGTCACGACGGAGGCTTTCTTCGGCGCACTGAAGCCATACGCGCGCATCGAGATCCCATCCGATGCTCAAACCTCGAAAGCCGAGGCTCAAAGTTGGACCCGCTCGCTACCGCCTCTTCAGATTGATCGCCGCGCTGACAATCCGGCTGAGAGACTTGATATATTTATCGCGGAATTCACCTCTGAGTTCGCCTCTCCCGGTGGGCGAACATTGCTATTGGCGGAAAGCCTCGGCAGGCGGGAACTGATTGCAGATCATCTGAAGCAGTATGGGCTGGATATCGATATCTGCGATGACTATGCGCAATTTCGGTCAGGCGACAAATCTTTCATGCTTGGTGTGGGGCCTTTGCATAACGGTTTTATATTCCGTGGCGAAGGAATAGCCTTCATTACCGAGAACGAGCTATACGCAAGGCATTTGCATGGCCGCCGCGAACGTGATTCGCGCAAGACTTCCGCAGTGGCCGATGCGATGCTACGCGATTTATCGGAGATCAAATCCGGCGACCCGGTTGTGCATGAGCAGCACGGCATCGGCCGTTACCTCGGGCTGGTCAGCATGGATATGGGAGAAGGCGCAACAGAGTTTCTATCGCTCGAGTATGCCGGTGGAGATAAGTTATATGTGCCGGTTTCGCAACTGTATCTTATCGGGCGATACAGCGGGGCAACGCCCGAAGCTGCGCCGCTGCATAAGCTCGGCAGCGGCCAATGGGACAAAGCCAAGCGTAAAGCGATGCAGCAGGTACGCGATACCGCTGCCGAACTGCTGAATCTTTATGCTCAGCGTACCGCCCGTGTGGGCCACGCGTTCAGGCTAAAGCAACATGATTATGAAGCATTTGTTGAAGGTTTCGGTTTCGAGGAAACGCCCGATCAGGCCGCCGCGATCGATGCGGTAATCGAGGATCTGGCTTCGGCCAAGCCCATGGACCGCCTGATCTGCGGAGACGTCGGTTTCGGCAAGACCGAAGTAGCGTTACGGGCAGCCTTTGTCGCAGTTGCCGATGGTAAACAGGTGGCTGTACTGGTTCCCACCACGCTCCTGGCTGAGCAACATTTTCAGAATTTTTCCGATCGCTTCAGCCTGATCGCGAACGAATGGCCCATAAAAATTGCGGAGCTGTCGCGTTTCCGCTCGCCGAAAGAACAAACCCAGGCTTTGGCAGGGTTAGCTAACGGACAAATCGACATTGTCATCGGCACGCATAAACTGGTCCAGAAAGGGGTGAAATTCAGCAACCTGGGCCTGGTCATCATCGACGAGGAGCATCGCTTCGGTGTGCGTCACAAGGAACAACTGAAAAGCCTGCGTTCTGAAGTGGATGTATTGACGCTTACCGCCACACCCATTCCCCGTACACTTGCCATGTCGCTGGAAGGGCTGCGTGACTTTTCCGTAATCGCTACCGCCCCGCAAAGGCGGCTCGCCATCAAAACTTTTGTCAACCGTTTTTCCGAGGGCATCATCCGGGAAGCATGCTTGCGCGAATTAAAACGCGGCGGGCAGATATATTTTCTGCACAACGAAGTGAGCACCATTCAGCCCATGCATGACAAGCTCGCCCGGCTGTTGCCCGAAGCGCGCATAAACATTGCCCATGGGCAGATGCGCGAACGCGAACTGGAACATGTAATGAAGGATTTTTACCAGCAGCGCTTCAATCTGCTGCTTTGCACAACCATCATCGAGACCGGTATCGACGTCCCCACTGCCAATACCATCGTCATCAATCGCGCGGACAAATTCGGTCTGGCGCAATTACATCAGCTGCGCGGACGCGTAGGCCGCTCCCACCATCAGGCATACGCTTATCTATTGGTGCCTGAGGAAGAGGCGCTTGGAACACAAGCCAGGAAACGTCTGGAAGCCATTCAAGCCATGGAAGAGCTGGGTGCGGGTTTTTATCTCGCCATGCACGATCTGGAAATTCGCGGTGCCGGCGAAGTACTGGGCGAATCGCAAAGCGGCGAGATGCAGGAAATCGGCTTCACTCTCTACGCCACTATGCTTGATGCTGCGGTTCGATCATTAAAGGAGGGCAAAGAACCCGATATGCAGCATCCCCTGGGCGTTGCCACCGAAATAAATCTACATGTTCCCGCCTTGCTGCCTGAGAGCTACTGCAATGACGTACATGAGCGCCTGGTACTGTACAAGCGCATGGCGAACTGTACAAACGATGACCAACTGGATGATATTCAAATAGAATTATCGGACCGCTTCGGCCTCTTGCCGGATCCCGTCAGGGCATTGCTGGATTGCCACCGCTTGCGTATTGCAGCTACACCCATGGGAATTACCCGCATTGAAGCGAGCGCCGACTCTATCCAGGTGCAATTCATCCCCAACCCACCGGTCGATGCCGCAACAATCGTCGCGCTCCTTCAGCGCAGCCGCGATTATGAACTTTCCGGTCCCGATCGTCTGAAAATAAAAGTACGGATCCCAGAAGTAAAAGAACGGGTAACGCGGATAAAAAGCTTGATCACCGAATTGAGTCGCTGAAGATCCAGTTGCGCAGGCGCAGAGTCGATCAAGCGTTTTGGTATTCCTTCAGATGAGTACTTATTGACGATTATGATGTTTCTGGCCTGTACAAAAAAATACATGCTTAATCGCAGCTTTTCAGGATAATCGCCCTTCATTCGGGCGCAACCTGTCCGTTAATAATCGTTTGTGCCGGAAAACTATCCTGATGGCGTGGTTAAGGAGTATTAAAAGCAAAATCGTTGTGTTTGCCATGATGGCCACACTCATCCCATCGCTAGGGCTGGGGTTGTTGTCTTTTCGGCAGAATGAGGCGCAGATAAGCGATAATGTAACCCGTGAACTCCGCGCCATGACAAGTTACGCCAGCCGCGAAATAGAACTCTGGATTGATAAACGTGTCCACGAGGTGCACGTAACGTCCACGTCTAGTGCCGTCATAGACGGTTTGTCATCGGTCGACCATCCCGAAACAAGCTTGCCGGGTGGAAACCCGCAAGCCCTGGATCATTATCTGCGGTCGGTACAGGCAAAACTCGACACAATACTGGAACTGACTGTCGTGGATGCTACCGGTAAAGTCGTGGCGAGCAGCGCGGAAACGCCCGCCACGGTGAAACTCCCCGATGATTGGCCCCAGAGTTCCCTCACGGAAGGCCTTGTGATTGCACCGCCCCACTGGGACACAGGATATGCTACCGCCACACTGAGTGTTGCAGTTCCGGTATTGTCCTACGACAATTTATTGATGGGTGCATTGGTGGCTGTGCTAGATCTTCATAGCTTGCAGCCCCGCCTGAAAAGTGCGACAAAATCGCCGCCCGGTGAAGTGATCCTGCTCGATTCAGACGGCAGAGCGCTTGCCAGCAGTCAGGCCGGCGCAGATAAATTGCCGCAGCTGGATCCGTCGGTGCTGCGATACCTGCTCGCTCAATCGGGCAACTCCGTGGCTTTTCATGGCCTGACACATCGCAATGTAATCGGATTGGCCGAGGTATCCGCGGAGCCGGGAGTCATCATTGTGGCAGAGCTCGATCGCGCCGCGGTTTATGGCCAGTGGATAGAACTTAGAAATATGTTTCTGGGGCTGGTAGGCGCACTGGTTCTGGTAGTGGCAGCCGTGGCCTTCCAGCTGGGGCGCTCGATTGTTGCGCCGTTGCAACGGCTGATCCGTGCCGCGGACCGCATTGCCGGGGGCGACCTGGAGGTACGGCTTTCGGCAAAACGAAATGACGAGCTCGGTCGCCTTACAGTGGTATTCGATCAGATGGCGGACCGGTTGCGCCAAAGTCACGCCGAGATCATGGCCGCCAATGAAGCCATGCAACAGCAGAATCATGTGCTGGAGAGACTCTCCATCACCGATAGCCTTACCGGCCTGTACAACCGCAATAAACTCGATGCAATTCTGATCGATGAGCTCGCTCGCTTTAAACGCACCCGGCGGCAGTTCGCATTACTAATGCTGGACATCGATCACTTCAAGACATTAAACGATACTCATGGCCATATCGCTGGCGATGAAATCCTGCGGAACGTAGCCCGGATACTCCTTCAATCTATTCGAAGTATTGACTACGCAGCGCGCTATGGGGGTGATGAACTTATTATTATTCTGGTTGATACTTCTGCAGACCTGGCGGCGAAAACCGCGGAACGCATCCGTTCACATGTAGAAAATGCGCAATATGGCGCCAACGGCTCGACGATTGCAGTAACGGTGAGTATCGGTATCGTGCAGTGTCAACTCGACGATATGACGCCGACCGCAGTATTCGCTCGCGCTGATAAAGCGCTCTATCAAGCAAAGCGGGCTGGTCGCAACCGGCATATGGCGATCATTAATCCCTGACGTTTATCGCCACCAAACGCCACGCTGTTTGTCCACGCGCACCTACTGTTTGCCCAGGTGGGCTTCCACCAGCGTGCTGAGTACCCATCCCGACCGTCCATCGGCTGAAACCAACAGCCATTGGCCCTGATAGGAATCCGCTATCATCAGGGATTCCTTCTTTAATACGCCGAGCACCGCGGCATTCAAGCCCGGCTTCTGGCGCAGATTGCTATTGGCAGTGGCGCGAAGCAGGATAGGAACCTGCAACGAGACTGTTACTTGACGCGACTCCGAGCTCTTGCGGCCGTGGCCGTTTGTCATCATGTTGATAAACTCACGAGCCTGCGCAGCATAATCCATTGCCGCGGCATAATTGTCCTCTGCGTACGATGTAGCGGCCGCGTTCAGCAAGCGCGCTGCCTGAGCTTGCAATAACTGAGCGGAGCCTGTGGCTGGGGATGACTTCAGGTTTTCCATGACCATTTCAACTTCCGCAATAGTAGAGGCAGCGGCAGGACGTGTAGCCAAACGCCTGAGCTTCACCTGCGCATGAGCAGCCTGGCTGCTGGTTTCCTGTAACGTCTTTGCCTGATCCTGCTGCCGGACCTCCTGGCTGCGGATCTGGGCCTCCTTTTCCGCCAACAGCTTCTGCAAGCGTTCGATTTCCTGCCGCTGCGCCTCTTTTTCCACAAGCAGCTTCTGCAGATGCTCGATTTCATGCTGCTCCCCAACGCAGGATGACCAGAGGGAGTCGGCAATCTCGGCTTGGGATGGAGATGCTTTTGGAAAAATGCTGCATCCCGTCATGATCACGCAAATAAGGCCGAAAACCATTCGGCCCGGCATATGTACCGGTTGAAGCTTTGAAAGACTGTAGCGCTTAATTGACCGCTTCAATGATGCCATGACTCGGTTATCTCCGCATCCTGATATTGAAACGGATATTATCGCTCAGTTCCGGTTTATGTGGTGAGCATCACCACTTTCAATGTGTGGTCTGAGGCTGGCCAGATAAAATTTATTAGCGTGCCGGCTTGCCGCCCCGCCCATCGAACAGAGCAGCCGATATAGAGCGATGCGCCGGCAAAATATCAGCACTCCTCATTCGCTTGATCGTCAGGACCTGAAGCGCTTTTCGAGACCTTGAAAGGTCTAGCCGATATGGGTGATTGTACCTTCAGGCAGATGTGTATCCAGATACCGGAACCACTGCGTAAATAGCGCTCCAGCAATTCGATGTGGAAGTTGGTAGCGATTGCTGGCAAAATGTCGGGTTGCCGGAAAAATATCAGTCCCGCTATATTGGCCTTCTCCGCGGCATGAAATGTTGGAGGCCTGCCTCGGACAGCCCTACAGGTATACAGGAAGGCATACAGGAGCAGCTACTCCATCTATTCTCTTTTGAAGCAATAGCACGCCTGGGCTGCCCAGGCTATCTTCAAGCGCGCTCGAAGGGGACTGAAAACATCTTTAACAATAAATGGAACGTATATGAATCTGATAATTCAAGGGCTTGAGGTAGCAAACAGCGATTTGAGAGAGCTGGCGAAACTCGCCGGCGCTGACCATATCGAACGAATCACAGGCCAGGCGTTTCGGCTGGAAAACGCAAATCGCCGCGAGCATGTGGCTGAATACTGCGCCGACGCCGCACTGGATTTCGCATTTATCGAACAAACGGCGCAGCTTTCCAATTTCGGGCTGGTCGCAATGGATATGGATTCAACCCTGCTTGCGATCGAGTCCATTGATGAAATAGCCGATATGCACGGGATGAAACCTCAAGTATCGGAAATTACGCAGAGAACCATGCGTGGCGAAATCGTTTTCGCGGAAAGCTTGAGGCAGCGCACCGCCTTGCTGCAAGGGCTGCACCAGGATGCATTGCAACAGGTTTACGATGAGCGCGTGCGACTCAGTCCCGGTGCGGAAAAAATGTTGGAACGGATGAAATCCGCCGGCATCAGGACCATGGTCATCTCTGGTGGATTCACGTTTTTTACGGATAGAATAAAAACAAAACTGAATCTCGATTACGCCGCAGCCAACAAGCTCGAAATTGCGGATGGAAAACTCACCGGCAAGGTGCTGGGAGAAATCATTGGCGCCTCGGGAAAAGCCGAGGTGCTAAAAAGTGTGCGCGAAAAGCTGGGCTTGCGGCGCGATCAAGTAATTGCCATCGGCGATGGCGCCAACGATCTCAAAATGATGGAAGAGGCCGGGGTCAGCATCGCTTATCATGCGAAGCCCATCGTACAGGAGAAGGCGACTTACGCTATCAATCATGTGGGTCTGGATGGGGTAGTCAATTTGTTCGCATGGTCCGCGCCATCCTGATCATGCAATAACTTGTCAGGTTAATAGCTGAACGCAGCTTCCACCAGGAAGGTGCGTTGTGGATAGGGGTGAAAAACAAAGGCCTTGTCATTGTTCAGGTTGGTAATACCGAACGAGAATCGGCTTTTAAGGCCGCTCTGGAACTTGTGCCGATAGCTGGTTTTGAAGTCCAGAAAAAAGAAATCGCTCTGAGACCCGAAAACGTTATTCACATGATCCCGGTTATCGAGATCGTTAAACGAATCGCTGGTATAACGGCCCGAGAATGCAATGTCCCAGGCGTCTGTGGCGTGGTAAGTGGTGAAGAAATTGGCTCGCCAGTGAGGTAAGCGGATGCGTTGTTTGCCGTCGAGATTAAAATCGGCATTTGCGCCCGTTGGATCCGTGAATTTGACGATCCCTCCCTTGTCCACTTTCGCATTCATCCACGTACCGTTGAACATGAAGTCAAATTTCGATCCAAGGATACGCCGTTGATCGAAAATAAGCTCAACCCCGGTGGTACTGGTCTGATCGATATTCTTGAATGCGCTGGATGTAAGCACGCCTGAGGCTCGCTGCACCTGTTGGATAGCATCCTGGATATCGTCGCGAAAAGCATTCACCCGAATGTAGCCCTTCGGCAACGTGTATTCGACCATGAAGTTGTGATGCACACCATTCTCCGGCTTGAGCAGCGCATTGGCTGTAAGAATGCTGGTCGGTGAGCTGAGCGATTGAAACAACTCGGCAATTACGGGGAATCGATGGGCCCTGCCAAAGGAATAACGAACTTTCCACGGCCCGGGCTCATAGCCCAGGGAAACCTTGGGCGAGAGTGCCGATACATCACGATCCGGTACTGGTGTACTTCCAACGACACCATTGCTGGCTGACCACCATTCCTGACGCGCACCTACCGTTATATCCCAGGCTGGGAAAAACCGATACGCGGCTTGTGCGAACATTGCTTGAGTCGAGGTGCGACCGTCATTATTTCGATTGACCTGCAGCGCCCCACGTGTAAGCGTAGCGTAATCAATCAAGGAATACTGCCGGAAGCTCAAATTGTATTGATCGAAATGATAGCCGCCCAGCAGCGATATTTTTTCATACCCAAATAATGCTGGAGTACTCAGCTTAAGATCAGCATTCAGCCAATTGAATTTTTTGAAGTCCTGAATTTGACCTGCCCCAGTATTCGCCGGATCATTTTTATTGAAAAAAGCGGTGGCGCGGGTATCCTTGAGAACATCGAAATGGCTTATTGTCGTATCAACATTCCAGTTTGGACTGAGTGCGCCACGAAGTTGCAAACCAAGGTTTAGTGTCTCGCGTTTATCTTGACTGCCGCCAAATCCTGGCTGGACGACATCAAATCTCGTACCGTCAAGCGAAGCATTTCCCGGATCTGCGCAGCATTTGGGTGCAGCCCCCCCCCAAAACGGCTGTCCAGTTGTGTCGCTTACGTAGTTGCGGGGGCGATTCTGGTTGCGCGTGCGGTCCTCGTAAGCCACCGTGAAGATAGCCTGAAGATCCTGAGTGATGTCGTAACCGAATTTGCCCTTGAACAAGTGGGTTTGTACCTTTTCCGGTCCGGTATCGCCGTAGATGATGCTGGGCGTACCGCGAGTATCGGGTGTCCGTATGCCGCCCGTGACCGGAGTGCCACCCGGCATATCGAATAGTCCCGTATTGTCGATGAAGTAGGACTGTGGATGGCTCTGCGCTTCAAGACGATTGTAGGCCAGGAATACCGTAAACCGGTCCTGAATCCGGTTGCCGTAAGAAACGTATTGCCGATCGCCTATGAACGTTCCTTGATCCGGCCCGTAAAGTTTATAAGGCTGAATGAACAGGCTGCTCTCGACATAGAATTCCTGCTTGCGCGGCATGCGCGTTTTTATGTTTACCACACCGCCGATGGAGTTGCCGCTATATTCCGCCGAGAAAGGCCCGTAAACGACGTCGACGGAGTCAATTTCATTGGGGCCGACCAGCGACCAGCGCGGTGCGCCGTTAAAGGAAGCTTGCAGAAAATTGTGCAGTGGCAAGCCATCGGCATAGACCATACTACGCGCGGTCGAAAACATATCCGCACCGCGAATGCCGAGAACACCGTTGGGATCGCCGACATAACGCTGCCGGATTTGGAGGCTCGGCTGATATTTCAGTACCTCCTCCGTGGTTTGCGCGTTCTGCAGCTCGATCTGCGACCGGGTCACGCGCGTCGAAGGCGAGGTGTAATGGGTATCACGCTCGGTCTCGCCGGTAACAACCATTTCCTTGAATACCGTGTCCGGTTCGCTGTCTCGCGCCGGATTATCCTTATTTCCATCCTTGCGCTTGTTCTTGCCGGCAACCTCACCCGCCGCCTTCGTGTCAGAACCGGGGAGTGAACCGGCCCCAGACGGCACCTGATCCGTATCTTCCGCCAATGAAGCCGGGTTGCCTGACTGCACGATTAATCCGTTGACGGCACCAGCGGCAGGGGGTATTTGGGTGGTAACTCCCTTTGTGCGGGGACCCGTATTATCGTGTTTCGGCGGGGATTTTTTTGATTGGCCTGAATCTTCGACTGCCGAGGCCGGTGATACCCAAAGCAGACCTACCAGGAAAAACGAGAGAGATCTCATATTTTATTTTTATATTAGGTGATCGCTCTTACTGGTAACGATCAACCGGGATCTTTACCAACATATGCTTCAAATGTTGCTGCAGCGCTACAATTAACCCGGATAATCTATTAGGACACGAGATGATGGCGGTCAGGTTGCGAGGCGGTTTTGCCGGTTGAAAGAATTCCATAGCTTGGTCTATGGACGCCGCGCAGGTAGCGAAATGGCCCCAAACTGACCGCCAGCACTCGCGTAGGCTCGCAGAACCGCCTAATGAATCATCTGGGATTTACCCCCAATCCATTAAAGATCAGCTGGAGTGTCCGGCAGTGATCCGATCAATCGGTACAATTCGCAGCCCCTCTTTTGCGGTATTCCACACCACCAGCACTTTTTCACCGTTAATCAGCGGTATTGGATAATCCGTTGCGCCAGCCGAAGACATTAAACGCGCAGGTTCGCTCCAGGACACACCGCCATTAACCGAATACATCATATGTACGGAGTAGGATTGCCCATCAAATTCGCGCCAGGAGAGGATAACGACTTTATCCTCCGCAACGACCGATGCATGGTTTGCCTGGGCTGCCGGATTACCGATGGGCATGGGCCGGGACTCCCAATCACCGTCAATATTCTTGTAGAACAATCCCTGGCGAGCCGTGCCATTGGTAAACCAGGCCAAGTGCAGCTTGCCCCACCTGTCAGCCGCCAGGCTCCCGCCATTATGCGGACAGGCATCAATTTGCCATTCGTCATGCGTCGCACGTCTCACTCCACCCTTATCCAGGTTAGCGATGGCGAAATCGCGCGTGTTGGCACCGAAAATATTCCGCCAGAGGGCGACCGGTCCGTCCTTCGTCCAGGCGAGCGTAATTTTGCAACACTCGCATGTGTGTTCGTGAAATCGGTGATTCGCGCCGAAACTTTTGCCGTTATTGTCTGATTTGGCTGTATATATCGATGTGCCAGTGAAATTTTCGCCTTTTTCCCTCGCCGCATCCCGATCACGGGCATCCAGCCATGCAATCACCACCCGCCCGTTGCCATCGATTGCCATCGAATCAAACCGATGGCTGGTGATGCGCCCATCGTCATTCAGCGTAATGGGTGCGGAAAAGCTCTTACCTGAATCCGTCGAGCGCGCAAACCGGACGTTGCCGGCATATTTCTGGGGCAGGGACTGCACCCAGGTCAGAAGTACGGTGCCGTCGCGGGCAACCGCAATCTTGGGCCGGCTCTCGCCATCAGCCGATATGGTTTCCGGCTCGGGCGTGACGATAACCGGGGTGGAGAAACTCTTTCCGTCGTCGTCCGACCAGGAAACCAGCAGTCGCTGGTTCTCAACCCTTGCTATCCATAGCCGTCCATTCTCATCCAGCGTCGCGCCCACCGCCAGCATAGCCTTTGGCGCATGCGACATTGAATGGCTTTGCCCTCCATTAGCTGAATCCGGCTGACTTGCGAGCGCAGTTGCCGAAACGCTTATCAGGAAAATGGATGCAATACGAAGAATCCAGTACATCTCTCGCTCCCATTACAATGTTGAGGTCGAGAGTAATCTATTTACCGAAACATGGGAATGTGGCAAATTGTCGCACTTGATAATTGCGATCCCAGGAACCCGAGGGTGGGGAGCGTGATAAGCGATTGAAAAGCAATACGTTATGCGGCCGCAGCAGCAATCCTAATGTTCGTTGATGTGCTGATCATGCCCCACCCATTTCTGTACCACCAGACTTCCCACCATGTCGCCTTCGACATTGACCGCCGTGCGAAATGTATCCAGGAGGCGATCGATGGGTAGCAGGATGGCAATACCTTCTGCGGGCAGACCAACCGATTGCAGTACCACCACCATCGTCACCATGCCGGCGCTGGGTATGCCGGGCGCACCCATTGCAGCCAGCATGGCTGTCAGAAACACGATCATCTGTTGCATGAAGTTAAGCTCGATACCTGCCAGATTAGCGATAAACAGGGCGGCCACCGCTTCGTACAACGCGGTACCGTCCATATTGAGCGTAGCGCCCAGCGGCAGGACAAAGCCGGCAATATCGCGTTTGACATGCAGATGCTGCTCCACGCAGCGCAAAGTGACCGGCAAAGTGGCGGAACTAGAACTGGTGGCAAAGGCCGTTATCAGCGCCTCGCGCGCGCCGCGCCAGAATTTGAGCGGGGTCATGCCTGTAACCAGATAAAGAATCAGCGGCAGGACCACCATGCCGTGCAACAACGTTGTCGTCACCACCACAACGATAAATTCGACCAGTGTGGCGAGCAAAGCCACGTCCTGCGTGGCAGCAAGCTTCAGCAGCAATGCCATGATGCCGAGCGGCGCCAACCGCATGATCCAGCCCACCAGCATCAGCATCAGCTCCAGCAGTTCCTGTAACAGAATGAGAATATTGGCGTAGCGCTCCCCGCCCACAACCAGGGCAATCCCGAGCAAAAGCGCGAAAACCACCACCGCAATCACATTACCCTGCGCCAGCGCAGCCATTGGATTCTGGAACAACGAATGGAGGAAGTGAGCGAAAAAATCGGACAATGCCATTTGCTCGGCTCGGAACCCCTGCATGGCATCCTGAAACATCGCAAGCTGCAGCCCTGCGCCGGGACGGATAAGGTTGGCGGCAGTCAACCCCAGCGTGATCGCGAGTGCCATGGAGAGTATGAAAAAGCCCAGCGTTGCTTTCCATACCTTGTGCATCTGCCGGTGTGCGCGTAAATTGGCAACCCCCACGGCAATGGAAGTAAACACCAGCGGAATCATCACCATTTTCAACAAGTCGATAAACAGTGTTCCGACAAGTTCGGCGATATATAACCCGGCTTGCGCGGCTGTAGATTCCTTTCCAAGCAGGGATAACCCCAAGCCCAGCAGGAGGCCAGCCAGCACACCAGCCAGAATTTGTGCATTCAGCGATGTCTTTCTCATCTGTACACTGCTTTATGAGGTTGATTTTTGATACGCTGGGAAAAATTCTTGTTCGCGGTGATCATTTGAACGATGAGTGAAAGCACCATCCTGAAAACACCGCAAATTTGCGAGCAACAATACCAGATTTTTTGATCGGAAGAAGCTGGGGGAGTATGGTTCAGCAAAACTCGGCGGGTAGAAACAAATCCAGACTCTTTTCCGAAATTTGGCTTTCGCCATTGCTTTATCAGTTTGCTTTATCGGTAGTTTCCCTATGCTTTAGGCATCGCGCCCATCGGGGAATCTGCCGCGGCATTCTCAGCAGCTATAATCCGTTATCATGGACACCGGCATGTCTTTTTCAGCTTTTGCAGCACCGTTCGCCGCATTCATGGTGGCGTTCGCGCTGATTTCCTATCTGATCAAGGGCGGCATTCTCAAGGTGCTGGACCACCCTAATCCCCGCTCTCTTCACAGCAAGGCCATTCCGCGGACCGGAGGACTGGGTTTGATGTCCGGGGTCCTCGTCTCATGGGTGCTTCTCCCCGGCGTGCTGCCGTTGTTTATATGGGTGAGCGTAATATTACTGATAGCGATCTCATTTGCCGACGATGTTTCCGGCCTGCCGGCCTGGGCAAGGTTTCTGATGCATGGAGTGATTGCGGTCTGGTTCTCCGTAGCAATGCTATCCGACACCCACGGCTGGATGGTCACCGTGGTGGCCGCGGTCGCAATTACCTGGATGCTCAATCTCTATAACTTCATGGACGGATCGGATGGCCTGGCGGGCGGAATGACGCTGATAGGTTTCAGTTGCTACGGCGTGACAGCATGGCTAGCCGGGAATGCACCGTTTGCCATGATCAATTTCTGCATCGCAGCGGCAGCGGCAGCTTTCTTGTTGTTCAATTTTCATCCCGCACGTATTTTCATGGGAGATGCAGGATCAATTCCGCTAGGATTCCTGGCTGCAATATTGGGTATTATGGGCTGGATAAACGGTGACTGGCCGCTATGGTTGCCGTTGCTCATATTTTCACCATTCATTGTCGATGCGTCTGTTACTCTCGCGAAACGCGGCCTGCGCGGTGAAAAAATCTGGCAGGCGCATCGTGAGCATTATTATCAACACATGGTGCAAAGCGGCTTGGGTCATCGCAATACAGCCCTGTTCGGTTATGTTCTCATGTCAGCCGCGGGTGCCAGCGCCATATGGGCAATGGAGCAGCAGACTGCCGTTCAGCTCGGGGTCGGCGTCGCATGGGGAGGAATTTATCTGATCATGATACGGGTATCCGACCACTACTGGAAACGCCATCCCGGCGGCTCATAGCATGCCTGTACATAAACTTAATATACGGGCGGGAATTGCCTTCGTCCATGATCTTACCGCAGTAGCCGTTGCGTGGTGGTTCGCTTATCTGTTCCGTTTCAATTTCGAAATACCTCCTTTTTACCTGGCGGCATTGAAGGAAATTCTGCCATTTACGGTGTTGATACACGCAGCGGCGTTTCTATGGTTCGGCCTGTATCGCGGGCTCTGGCATTATGCCAGTCTGCCCGACTTACAGCGCATCCTCTTCGCTGTATTGGCGTCGGCAGCCGCAGTGCCCCTGGGGTTATACCTGTTGCAAGTTCACAGCGGCGTACCACGCACCGTGTTGCTGCTGGCCCCCATTCTGCTTCTGTTCATAATGGGAGGAAGCCGCATTGTCTATCGGTTATGGAAGGAACATCGACTTTATGGACGAAAAAAACTGAAAAAAAATCTCGTCCTGGTGCTTGGGGCGGGGGATGCCGCAGTCGGTCTGGTGAAAGAGCTTGCCCGGAGCATGCAATGGGAGGTGGTGGGATTCCTGGACGATGATCCCGCGAAACGTGGCTTGATGTTACACGGCTTCAAGGTCATGGGTCGAATCAGCGAGCTCCCGGCCATCGCAAAAAAGTTTCGCGTGGGTCATGCCATCATCGCCATGACATCATCGTCATCCGACCGCCGCAAATTACACCGCGCCCAACCCGACAGGCGCCAGCGGGACCGCCATCTCCGCAATCGCCGGCGGGCGATGCAGATGTGTTCGACCGCTGGGGTAAGGGCGTTGATCGTCCCTTCGTACGACGATCTGATCAGCGGTAAAATCACCGTGTCGCAGATCCGCACTGTCGAGCTGGAAGATTTGCTAGGCCGGGACTCGGTGGTATTGGATAACGACGGCTTGCATGGCTTGTTGACAGGAAAAACGGTTCTGGTTACGGGTGCTGGCGGCTCGATCGGATCGGAATTATGCCGCCAGATTGCAAAATTCAGACCGGGCTGCCTGGTGCTGTTCGAGTTGAACGAATTCGCGCTTTACAGCGTCGAGCAGGAATTCCAGGCCAATTTTCCGAACATACCCATGGTATTCGCCATCGGCGATATCAAGGATGCCGCGCGGCTGGGTCAAGTGTTCTCGCAGTACCAGCCGAAGGTTGTATTCCATGCCGCAGCCTATAAGCATGTGCCGCTGATGGAGCATGAAAATGCCTGGCAAGCTGTTTTGAACAATGTTTTTGGAACCTATGTGCTGGCGCAGGCTGCGATTCAGCATGGCGTGGAAAAATTCGTATTGATCTCGACTGATAAAGCGGTGAATCCTACAAATGTCATGGGCGCCAGCAAGCGTCTGGCGGAGATGGTATGTCAGGCATTGCAGCAGCCCATCTCCATTCCTGAAAACGCCGCTGGAAAAAATGATTTGATTGACGGAAAGCCTGAGCCAGGCTTTGTCATGGTACGTTTCGGGAACGTGCTGGGCAGCGCGGGCAGTGTCATTCCAAAATTCCGCGAACAGATCGCAAAGGGTGGCCCGATCACTGTCACCCACTCGGAAATTACCCGCTACTTCATGTCCATACCTGAAGCCACGCAACTGGTTCTGCAAGCGGGATTAATGGGGAACGGGAAAGGTGGCGGTGAAATTTTCGTGCTGGATATGGGTGATCCCGTGAAGATAGCCGACCTCGCAAGAGACTTGATCCGTCTTTCCGGACTAAGCGAGAGCGATATTCAAATTGTATATAACGGGTTACGCCCCGGGGAAAAACTCTACGAAGAGTTGTTGGCGGACGATGAGAACACTTTGCCGACGCCGCATCCCAAATTGCGCATTGCCCAGGCCCGCCAGGTCGAGAAACAGTGGCTGATGGAACTGTTGGCATGGATAAACGAGCATCCGGTATTAAGCGATGAGGAAGTCAAACAGGATTTGAGAAGATGGGTTCCGGAATACTCAAGCCAGGAACCCATGCAATGATTTCCTTGCTTCCCGCGCCATTTATTCGGATGACGACTCAGAGTTGCCTGGCAGCCACATCCTTTTGCACACACAAAGCCTGGACGAACCTGGCGTAAGTCCCACCTCTTGCGAGTAATTCCCGGTGGCTGCCGATCTCAATGGTTCCGCCTTTACCCAGCAAAACGACGCGATCCGCTTTCTCCACGGTGGCTAAACGATCGGCGATAACAAGCGTGGTACGCTCCTGCATGACGGCGTCCAACGCTGCTTGGACATGATGTCCGGATTCGATGTCCAACGTTTCGGCTGCTTCATCCAGGATCAGGATAGGCGAATTTTTAATCAGTGCTCGCGCAATGGCGATACGTAGCCGCTGTCCCCCCGTAAGGTTTACGCCGTGTTCTCCTACGAGGGTTTGCAATCCCTGCGGCATTTTCCGGATGAACTCCGTTGCATGCGCGGCTTGTGCTGCGGCAGTGATCGTTGCTTCTGTTGCTCGGCCCAGTGCGCCATAAGCGATATTGGCTGCTATCGTGTCATTGAAGAGCGTTGTCTTCGATGATACCAGCGCAATATTGGCGCGCAGGCTGGCCAATTTAAGACTCCTTAGATCATGGCCATCAAGCAGGATTTTTCCCGATGCGGGATTAATGAAACGCGGCACCAGATTCGCGAGCACAGCGGTGCTTCCTGAAAAACCTACTAACGCCACCATTTCGCCCGGCTGTATGGTCAGCGTGATGCCCGGCAGCGTCGAACATGCTCCGGTACCCTGCTGGCCACTTGGCTCGGGATTCGCTTTGGAGGCAGCTTCAAAGTTCTTTTCCCGATCGTGGTAGAAACGAACCTGCTCGAATCGCAATTCGCCGCGCGCACGCTCGACGATAATTGTTCCCGTGTCCGGTTCAGGCTCCTGGTCAAGCAGCGAAAATACGCTCTCGGCTGCTCCTAGTCCCTGCCGCAGGACCTCCTTCAGAGCGGCAATGCGTTTTACCGGAGAAATCAGCATCAGCATGGCGACCATGAAAGAAGCAAAGCCGCCTGCCGTCATCTCATCGGCAAACGCTTGCTGAGCCGTAACATAAACAATAACGGCCAGCGCAACTGCGGCGGCTATCTGTATCAACGGTACACGGAGAGAGGCCATGGCCATCCGTCTTTTAGCGAAGCGATGCGCTTCCTCCGCCTGTTTCCTCATGCGCTGGATTTCATACTGCTCACCGCCGTGAAGCTTGACCACCTGGTAATTCTCGATGGCATCCTCCAGCACCTGGTTGAGGCTTGTCATTGTTTGTTGGGCTTCCATTGCCATTTTCTGCAGTCGCGCCGTGATGAGCCGCATGATCAGCGGCATCGCGGAGGCCATCAATAACGTCAGCAAGGCAAGCTGCCAGTCGAGATAAAGCATCCATCCCAGCAGTCCAAGAATCACAAGCATGTCCCTGACCATCACCGTCATGACATCGGTAAAAGTACGGGCGACGTGCTCGGTATCGGATGTGATTCCGGAAACGAGGCTACCGCTCTCGTGGCTGGCGCAATAGGCAGCAGGCAAGGTCAATAATTTAGCGAACATCTCCACCTGCAAGTCCAGCACCAGTTTGCTTCCCAGCCAGTTGACCGCATAGGCGCCGATATGGCCGGCCACTCCCCGAACCGCAAACAGACTGATGATTCCCAGCAGAACGAGTTGCATCAATTCCAGGTTCTTGCCGGCAATAACGCCATCCAGCATCGGCTGCACCAACGCGACCAGCATGGGCGCAGTTGCCGCCATCGCAATCATGCTGATTGATCCCAGTATGACTGCGTCCCAATAGGGCGCGATATACCTCATCAGGCGTAGGCATAGTTGACGGCGGATGAGGATTTGCGTGTTTTGCATGCGCAAGCAGTATCGGGAGAAGATGCACTACCAGGAGTTCTGGCAAAGCCGTATTATGTCATCTGCTTCCATGCGCGATAAGGTGCTTGCGCGGAACGTTATTACCCCGGATGTTTCATAAATTGACGCGCGCCCTCGCTGGTCTTTTGTTTCGTATGAAAATTCCGTTCAGTCGGGCGTATGAATAACTACGCCACTCTTCACAAATCTCCCTACAAAACAAAATCCGGCGCAATCATCACGCGAATTTATGAAACATC
>JBDSOQ010000154.1:0-5836 GCA_039914755.1 Nitrosospira sp.
GTATGAAATATTTCAGCGCCCCAGCGCAAGGCTTCCCGAAAGCTCTGCGCACCGAGGGGGATTATCACGAACTCCTGCATGTCAATGTTGTTATTGGCATGCACACCGCCATTGATGACATTCATCATTGGGACAGGCATGGACATTGGCCCCGCACCACCCAAATACCGGTATAACGGCAGCCCAGACTCCTCCGCTGCCGCTTTTGCCACCGCAAGCGACACCGCAAGAACCGCATTGGCGCCGAGTCTCGACTTGTTGCCTGTGCCATCCAGGTCGATCAGCGTCTGGTCGATAAAACCTTGGTCCATCGCGTCGAGACCCATCACAGCTTCGGAAATCTCGGTATTCACATTTTCCACCGCTTTCAGCACACCCTTACCAAAATAGCGCTGAGTATCCCCGTCGCGTAATTCGACCGCCTCTCTAGTGCCGACGGATGCGCCGGAAGGCACGGCCGCTCGTCCGAGCACGCCGGATTCGAGCAATACATCCGCTTCTACGGTTGGATTTCCGCGTGAATCAAGAATCTCGCGGGCGATGACATCTACAATTGCACTCATGCTGTTTTTCCCTGGGTCATTTATTTATAAGTTATCGAAAACTGTTTTGCTAGATATTCAGCTTTGCCGAACGATATTTGAATAAGTCACTACTGACTTATTGCTTGAACCCGAATATCGGACGGTTCCAATTTTTATTTTGATTTACATCACGTGGGTCTTCAGTTGGGGAGAAAAGTTGTGCCCCGGATCAGGTTCGACAAGACCGAATCTACTGGTTGGCGCTTATGGCGGTGTCTTTCGGTTTATTGTGCGTTAAAGCTTCGGCTACCGTACATTTGCCCGCAAAACGGGCAGCTGCCTCGATAAACGCCGTGAATAGCGGATGCCCCGCCTTGGGAGTGGAAGTAAATTCGGGATGGAACTGGCAAGCGACAAACCAGGGATGTTCGGCTTCCGATAATTCAATCATTTCGCATAAGCCGTCTGCTGCCGATACAGCGCTCA
Source organism: Nitrosospira sp. (assembly GCA_039914755.1). Classification (GTDB taxonomy): domain Bacteria; phylum Pseudomonadota; class Gammaproteobacteria; order Burkholderiales; family Nitrosomonadaceae; genus Nitrosospira. Next base: position 1,011 of record JBDSOQ010000154.1, read on the forward strand.
CGCGCAGCCCAGCCTGCTCCAGACGGGGAATATATTCATTGTTGACTTCATAACGATGACGATGGCGCTCGATGATTTTATCCGCCCCATAAATTTTCCGGACAAGCGATCCTTCCTTGAGTATGCATTCCTGCCCGCCCAGACGCATGCTGCCGCCGAGGCCCGACTTTGTGCTCCGAACTTCAAGATGGCCTTCGCGGGTGCGCCATTCGGTTGTCAAAGCAATTACGGGGTAAAGCGTATCGGGATTGAATTCGGTGCTGTGCGTGCCTTCCATGCCCCCCTTGTCACGGGCATACTCTATTACAGCCAATTGCATGCCCAGGCAGATTCCGAGATAAGGGATGCGGTTGATACGGGCATAGTGGATAGCCATGATTTTGCCTTCCACCCCACGCTTGCCGAAACCGCCGGGAACCAATATCCCATCCATGTGCTTAAGGCGAGCGGTTCCTTCTTTCTCGATAGTTTCAGAATCCACATAATGAATCTTGATTTTGCTCTGGGTATGAATGCCCGCGTGAATCAATGCTTCCGATAGAGATTTATATGACTCCGTCAGATCCACGTACTTACCGACCAGCGCGATTTCTATTGTTCGTTGAGGATTCTCCAACGCGTGCACCAGTTTTTTCCAGATGCCCAGATCCGCCGCCTTGGCGAGTATATTCAGCCTGTGGCAGACGATTTCATCCAGCATCTGTTCGTGCAGCAACGCCGGAATTTTATAAATACTGTCTACATCCAGCGCCAGAATCACCGCTTCTTCCCGAACGTTGGTGAATAGTGCGATCTTGCGGCGTTCCTCCGGCGGTAACGCGCGGTCGGCACGGCATAGCAGCACATCCGGCTGGATACCGATTTCACGCAGTTCTTTTACCGAATGCTGGGTTGGCTTGGTTTTCAATTCTCCCGCGGATGGGATATAAGGCAGCAACGTAAGGTGGATAAAGCAGGTATCCTCGCGAGGAAGCTGCACCGCCATCTGCCGGATTGCTTCCAGAAACGGTAGCGACTCGATGTCGCCAACCGTCCCTCCGATCTCGACGATGGCTACCTGTGCATTGGCGGCGCCGGCCCTGATGTTCAGTTTGATTTCATCGGTGATGTGCGGAATGACTTGCACCGTACCGCCCAGATAATCTCCCCGCCGTTCCTTTTTTATTACGCTCTCGTAAATCTGACCGGTAGTGAAATTATTGAGCCTGCTCATGCGTGCGGTAATGAAACGCTCGTAATGACCAAGGTCGAGGTCGGTTTCCGCTCCATCCTCGGTAACGAATACCTCGCCGTGCTGAAACGGACTCATGGTTCCCGGATCCACGTTGATATAGGGATCCAGCTTGAGCATCGTAACCTTGATGCCGCGAGTTTCGAGGATAGCTGCAAGCGAGGCCGCAGCAATGCCTTTTCCCAAGGAAGATACTACGCCACCCGTTACAAATACATACTTTGTCATGGCTGCTTATGATACCGGAAAAGGTCCATTCGAACAAATTGGCGACAATGGTAAAGCGGCTTTTGTCGGGAAAGCAGTTTGATAGCTCGGCGGTGTAATTAGACACACGCTTTATTACAGCAAGTATATCAACGACCGAATTTGATTCATCTGGAGTAAAAAGCAGAGGCGCAATAACTTTGCCGGTGGATCGGAAAGGGTGGCGTTCCTGTCCGACAAGCTGCCAAATAGTTCAACCGCCCTCCGATTTCACTGCCATACGCTCCAGGATTCCAAACCAGGATGTCAGCCTTTGATATCAACCTCTGTTCCCGCATTCACCAGGTCGAACAATTCAAGTAAGTCACGGTTATGCATGCGGATGCAGCCGATGGAACCGGGCTTGCCCATTTCTGCACTATCCGGGCTCCCATGGATATAAATGTAGCGGCGCATGGTATCCACCTTACCCATACTGTTAAAGCCCGGTTCACAGCCCGAAAGCCAGAGAATGCGGGTGAGAATCCAGTCGCGGCCTGGATATCTCGCACCCAGTTCAGGTGTATAGATTTCGCCGGTGGGGCGGCGTCTGATAAATACTGTATTGACCGGCTGGCTCGTCCCAATTTTGGCGCGAATGATGTGCTTGCCAAGCGGAGTGCAAAAACTGCCGTACTCCTGCCCTACCCCATTAACGGCTGAAGAAATTTGATATTTCCGGATGATATTCTGATTCCCGGCCCATAGATCAAGCTCTTGTGATGGAATACTGATTACAATTCTCATCAGCAACTCTCAGCATTGCGTTTCGTTGCTGTCTTGCGGCGTTTTCCAAAAAAAAGCTTCAACTTTCCCGCTCCCTCTTCCGCCAGAATATTCCCGGTCACTTGCATATGGTGGTTAAGCCGTATCTCCGCCGGCAGGTCGATCACGCTCCCGCACGCTCCTGTCTTAAGGTCCGCTGCACCATAAACCAGTCGTGTGATACGAGCATGAAAAATTGCGCCCACACACATGGCGCAGGGTTCCAGCGTCACATAAAGGGTGCAATCCGCCAAACGGTAGTTAGCGAGATTTTTCGCCGCATCCCGCAATGCCATCACCTCCGCGTGAGCCGTTGGGTCCGCTGCCGAGATTGGGCAATTGTAACCACGTCCGATGATGACTCCATTCCTCACCACCACGGCGCCCACCGGCACCTCGCCTGCTTCTTCCGCCTGTGCTGCAAGCTCGAGCGCAGCGCGCATGAAGTCGGAATCGTTATCGTTCATGGCCGCTCATGTTTCGGGTTACCGTAAAAATTCTCAGTGGGTAAGAATGCAACTTTATATCCCATATCGTACTACTTGTAATGCATGCCAGGCATTATGCAATAGAAGAGGCGTCCACCAGGGTTTCTTGCTATTTGAAACAATATAGTCTATGAAAATAATAGCTAGTCAGTGTTGGTCAAGCAGTCCGGTAAACCTTGAGTAATCTTTCAGGAGATAAATATGCCTAAATCTACGAAATCCACGAAATCAGCTCAATCCGCGCAACCTGCTCAATCTGCACCTGCTCAATCCGCGCAAAAAAAATTGAAGCCCCTCAAAGGTCAAGATCGGGTTCGCATGGCTCGATTATTTGAAAAAATTACCGGTAACGTGCAAGAGATGAGCACGATAATGAATCGCTTGCACGGTACGCCCGTGTCCTGGACAAAATTCCGGATATCGTCTTCAGGCGCGGCGGGCGCTGATGGTCCTTTCGTGATTACGATGGTGTGTAACGAAGAAACCGGAGAATGTGGATGCTACGATCACGAGGCTGGAACGTGCGGCCCTTGCCCTGGAGTGGATCTTTAGCACCGGCATCGACAGGAGACGACATGACTTCTAATTATATCGCTGACTCGAATAATTGGCCCAGGTTGCCCCCGCTGGAAGACTGGCAGGACACCTGCAGTACGCTTCACATGTGGACCCAGATCGTCGGCAAGATACGATTGACGCTCTCTCCGGACATCAACCACGGCTGGGGTTCTACTCTCTATATCACGACGCGCGGCCTTACGACCTCACCCATCCCTTACGGAAAGTTTACGTTTGCCATCGACTTCGACTTTATTGCCCACGTACTGCGCATCACCACCTCGGAAGGCGCCGATCGCGCGCTTATGCTGGAACCCATGCCGGTCGCGAGCTTCTACCGCAAAATAATGGAAGCACTTGCCGAGTTGGGTATCGAGTTCAAGATTTTCGCCCGGCCGGTTGAGGTGGAAGTAGCAATACCATTCGAGAAAGATACTCAACATGCGAGCTATGATGCCGATGCCGTTTCCCGATTCTGGCATGCGCTCGTGCATGTGGATAGAGTTCTCAAGGATTTCCGCGCCCGCTTCATCGGCAAGGTGAGCCCGGTGCATTTATTTTGGGGCGGATTCGATCTGGCTGTGACCCGGTTTTCCGGGCGAACCGCACCGAAACATCCGGGCGGGGCACCCAATGTCGCTAGCCGGGTAATGGAAGAGGCGTACTCTCATGAGGTGTCGAGCGCGGGCTTCTGGCCGGGAACAGGCTTGGGCGAAGCCGCTTTTTACGCCTATGCTTACCCCACCCCTGCCGGTTTCGGTAAATATCCCGTTCAGCCGAAAGCTACGTATTTCCATGACAAACTTGGTGAATTCATCCTTCCCTACGAAGCTGTGCGAACAGCTGACAACCCGGCACAGGCGTTGCTCTCATTTCTTCAGACCACTTACGATGCTGCCGCCACCCTGGCGCACTGGGACCGGTCGGCGCTGGAACGCAACGTCCCGTCCACCTGATAGGGAACGCAACGGTGGACGCAGCTATGCTAATCTTCTACACTCGAAGCCAGCCAATCAATTTTATCGGTTAACCGATGATTTTATTGGTTATCTAACGAGTGGCCGTCCAGGGATAACGTACCGGGATACTTATACCGCCACAATTTTGAATCCTGAAAAAGAATGGAGTGCAAATATGACAACCAGACCCATACCCGATGGTTACCATACATTAACGCCATACCTGATGATTGACGGCGCGGCCAAGGCCATTGAATTTTACACGCGAGCGTTTAACGCAGCGGAGTTATATAGATTGGGCGCACCCGGCGGGAAAATCGGGCATGCCGAAATTCAAATCGGCGATTCCCGAATTATGCTGGCCGACGATTTCGGGGGTAAAAGCGTGTTCCGTACTTCGCAATCGGGGGCCGGCTCGCCGGTGGGCCTCCATTTATATGTCAAAGATGTGGACGCAATGTTTGCCCAAGCCACAAGTGCGGGCGCCAAGGTCATCAAGCCGGTCCAGGATCAGTTCTACGGTGATCGGACAGGCACGTTGGAAGATCCTTTCGGGCATATCTGGTTCCTTGCGACTCA
>JBDSOQ010000215.1:0-19305 GCA_039914755.1 Nitrosospira sp.
GGTCAAGGTGCCGGAAAAGTATGTTCCCCATTTCAAGGCGGGGAAGGAAATGCGTGAGCGGGTCGATAACAAAACCTGAAAAATCGTATTGGATGGGTAGGTATAATGACGGCAGGGTCGAAGGACCATGCCGTTTTTTTAGCTTATATGCCTGAAGCGATTCAACCGGTGCGATGCGAAGAGATTGAGGTATTTGCACGGTTCATGCTGTTAACGATGTCTGACCCCGGGGAAAGGGAATCATGCGTTACCTGAGATGGTTCTTGCGCATCGCGCTATTTCTGTTGTTGCTTGGTTTTACCGTGAGAAATGTCGAAACGGTAACGCTACATTATTATTTCGGTTATGAATGGCACGCGCCGCTGGTACTGATAATATTATTGTTTTTTGCCCTCGGCGTGGCTATCGGCATCGGGTCCTGTCTCGGCAAGATATTCAGCCAGAGGCGGGAAATTTCGACATACAGAAAGAGATATCCTTCGCTGGATGAACATCGATAAGATGAGAAAGCGCCAATCCGATCTGTCCGTTCAGGCAGGGCGGGAATGGGTCAGCGTGCATATGCGCGTTACGGCATTACTCCTGATCATCGTTTATCAGGTTTCTTCATAAGCCGAACCTCATAGCGGGGCCGGTCAGTATCATTACCGGTTGTTGGCAATAACTCGCGAAGCTACGATATTTATCGAAAGCCCGTCTATCCAATACGAACTGAGCAGCTGTAAGTGCTTCCGCCAAATTCATTGAGAACGCCCGACTGATCGTATGAACCCAAGAATCATTATTGCTCTGGATTTTCCTGACGCAAAACAGGCGCTGGACCTGACGGCCAAGCTTGACCCTGCATCATGCAGGGTCAAAGTGGGAAAGGAGCTTTTTACCGCCGCGGGCCCGCAATTGGTCGAGAAATTGATGGAAAATGGATTTGAGGTTTTCCTCGATTTGAAATTTCACGATATTCCCAGCACTGTGGCGGGTGCATGCAAGGCTGCAGCAGGGTTGGGCGTTTGGATGATGAATATCCATGCGCTTGGGGGGAGAAAAATGCTCACGGCAGCTCGGGAAGCCGTGCCGGCGGGAAATACCAGGCTCATCGCCGTCACCCTCCTCACCAGCATGGGACCGGAAGATATGAACGAGATTGGCCTGAAAGGCAACCCTCGGGATGTAGTCCAGCGGTTAGCCTTGCTGGCGCGCGACTGCGGACTGGATGGGGTAGTGGCGTCAGCGCTGGAGGCACCCATGCTCAGGAAAATGATGGGCGAGAGCTTTTGCCTCGTCACACCGGGGATACGCCCGGCCGACGTTTCTCAGGGAGACCAGAAGCGGGTAGCCTCTCCGCGTCAAGCGATTGAAAATGGCGCGGATTACCTCGTCATTGGCAGGCCGGTCACACAGGCGGAAGACCCGGTAGGAATGTTGCAGCGACTGAACGAGGAAATGGGTGGATTGAAGGATAGGCAGGGGTTATCTGCTTGAAATTCCGCAATAACCCTGCGGTTGGTTAAATTTGAAATGCCCTGGCTCCTGCCAGAGCTTCCGCTTCCCCGATCGTTTCCAATTATCACTCTCAAGTTTAAGTGCTGCCCCGGTTTGGCGGCGGTGATATATATGCTGTTTACCGAATTGACCCGCCGTCTCGTTGCGCGTAGAGTTCAAATACGGGAGGCTTGAATTGTATTTTCAGATTTCAAGCGCATCCCATCCACCACTACTGGAGGATAATGCCATGTCCGAATATCACCCTCTCCCTGCACAGCGTCTGGCGGGCGCTATCCGGGTCGTCCGTCCCATTCCGCCTAAATTTGTCACTCTGATGTCGCCCGCTCTCGATGTGATGACCGACCTGCGTACTGTCGAGGCGGGTACAACCTAACCCAATGAAACGATGGAACGTGCAAATACGCACATGATGGAGCGAGGTATACGTTCACTGCTGGTGCTGAACCAGGACAAGATTCTGGTTGGTATGATTACCGCAGCCGATATTCTCGGTGAAAAGCCGCTCCGCTTCATTCAGGAGCGGCACATGAAGCATAATGAGATTCTGGTCGCCGATATCATGACACCGCTCGATCGTTTGGAAGCTATTCCGATCGAACAGGTTCAGCATGGCAAAGTCGCAAATGTTGTCGCCAGCTTGCGCAATGCCGGGCGGCAGCATTCTTTGGTGATAGAGAGCGATCACGAGGGCAATCTCGAGGTGTGCGGTATTTTTTCGTTGACGCAGATCGAGAAGCAACTTGGTGCCGCTATTCTGCCGATAGAGGTGGCGAGGACTTTTACTGAAATTGAAGAAGCATTGATCACAAGTTAGCATGTGGGTGCGTTGCGGGGTAGTTGGCGAGCGATAGGCTCTATTCAACTGCCCTCGGGACGAATTACCCCCCGCATTATCCCGCATATGAGCGCATCCGGGCTTGTATTAACTGAGTGAATGTTCCTAACCTGAAGCATTCGCGTTTCTACGCGAGTTTCGATCCTCTTTCGATGCATATTCCCACTTTTTTTACACCGCGTATCGCGCTGAGTTTCGCCACGCTGACTTTTATCCAGGGTGATTTGAATTCGGTCAAGACGATTTGCGCAATATGCTCAGCTAAGGCTTCCAGCAGAGAAAAATGCTTCTGCGAAAGGGTTTCATTGATGCGCTGGACAATAAAAGCATAATCCAGCGCATCCTCGATATTATCAGTTTGGCATGCCCGGCTTGTCACCAACCCGATCTCCAAATCGAGTTGGATGGTTTGCGCAGTTTTGAGCTCCCATGGATAGATCCCAATCAAGGTTTTGATCTTGAGCTCATGCAAAAAAATAATGTCCATATATGAAGTCTCTGAATAAATCCCCGAGTTTGCCGGAGGGGCGCGACAGCGGTGCAGCAGTATGACAAGACCGGATTCTCCCAGGAAAAGGTCCGGCTATAATTGTCGCCGTGCCCTTGGAGCCGCCCAGATTCTACCAGTTCAGTCGTCGATTAAATCCTCGGAGCATTTATTAAAATGCTCCGTCAGAAACAAAGGCGCGCATGGACGAAGTTATTTTCACGTAGAATTACGGGAATTTTTTTCTTCTGTCTGCAACGATGTTGCTAATTAAATGATGCTGATGGCCCTTGTCCTGCTGGCCTATTTGCTGGGATCCATTTCCTTTGGGGTGCTGGCAGCCCGGCTCTTCCACTTGCCCGACCCTCGCACATACGGCTCAAAAAATCCCGGGGCCACGAATGTGCTGCGCAGTGGAAAGAAAGCGGCAGCCGTGTTCACGCTGCTGGGGGATGTCGGCAAAGGCTGGCTGTCGGTCATCTTGGCGCAACGTTTTGCGCTCGGCGAGGAAGCGATTGCCGTGGTGGCGCTGGCGGTGTTTCTGGGCCATTTGTTCCCGATATTCCTGCGTTTCAAAGGTGGGAAAGGGGTAGCGACGGCACTGGGCGTATTATTTGGGTTTAACCCATGGATAGGGCTGCTGGCAATCGCGACCTGGATCATCGTTGCTGCGATCTGGCGCTTTTCATCGCTAGCCGCCTTGGCTGCGGCGGGGTTCGCGCCAATTTTCGCCGTGTTTTTTTTTGGTTTTGAAGCCCGCACACTTGTCGTTTTTATCATGTCGGTATTGCTCATCTGGCGGCATAAGTCAAATATCGCCAGCTTGATTGCGGGTGGCGAACCTCGCATCGGCAAGCGCAGTGCGTCATGATTATCCACTCGGTGCCGCATCCTGCATTTCCATATCCCATCGTGCTTTTATCGTAAACGTATTATCCGGCTTTTTATTCCGTGTTTCTGGCGCCTGTAGTCGCATCGCTCCCGCAAATGCGATCATGGCGCCATTGTCCGTACAAAATTCGAGTTCGGGAAAAAACACAGTCGCACCCATTTTTTCGGCTTCCCGGCAGAGAATGCTCCGCAATTGATGGTTTGCGCCCACCCCGCCTGCGACCACCAGTTGAGTAAGACCCGTTCTTGAAAGTGCCGCCAGCGACTTTTCCGTCAGGACATCAACGACGGCTTCCTGAAAAGCAGAAGCAAGGGCACCTCGGATTTGGTGGGTCAGGGGTTGTTTTCTGACCAGCGTCAATACTGCTGTCTTGAGCCCGCTGAAGCTGAAATTGAGATCGCCGCTGCGGAGCATGGGACGGGGAAGCTTGAATTGATTTGGTTGGCCTGACCGAAAAAATTCGTCAGCCAGTTTCGAGAGCGCCGGACCGCCGGGATAACCCAGCCCCAACAGCTTGGCGGTCTTGTCGAAAGCTTCTCCTGCTGCATCATCCACGGTTTCACCGAGTAATTTATATAGACCGAGGCCACCCACTTCCATTAACTGGGTATGGCCGCCCGATACTAGCAGCGCCACGAATGGAAAAGCCGGTGCGGGATGGGATAACAGCGGAGACAGGAGATGTCCCTCAAGGTGATGGATGCCCAGAACGGGAATTTCCAGTGCGAAGCCCAGGGCGGCTGCGATACTCGCCCCCACCAGTAGCGCTCCCGCCAGTCCCGGTCCTTGAGTATAGGCGATGGCGTCGAGGGCTTTCAGGTCGAGCCCGGCCGCCGCGCACGTTTGCCTGATGAGAGGCAATACCCGCCGGATGTGGTCGCGGGAGGCAAGTTCCGGCACCACGCCGCCATACTCCCCGTGCATTTCCGTCTGGGAATGAAGCCCGTGGCTCAACAGTCCCCGCTGAGTGTGATAAAGCGCGACTCCGGTTTCGTCGCAGGATGTTTCAATGCCAAGTATGAGCAATGGAATATGGGAGAAATTACTCTTTCACGACAGCATTTGGCACTTGTTATATAATAGTGCGCTGTCTATAGTTAGATCAACCATACGATACTGTTTATCCAGCCCCTCTTTGTCAGTCATTCAACATTTCTAGAAAGGAACCAAATCTTCATGACCACCATTAAAGTCAAGGAAAACGAGCCGTTTGAAGTTGCCATGCGACGTTTCAAGCGTACCATAGAAAAAACCGGTCTGCTCACCGAGTTGCGTGCCCGGGAATTCTACGAAAAACCGACTGCCGAGCGCAAGCGCAAGCTGGCCGCAGCAGTGAAGCGTACTTACAAACGTCTGCGCAGCCAATTGCTTCCTCCGAAACTTTATTAGTTAGAGTCAGTCGAAAAAACGAGTGAAACTTCCATAATAATAAGCGCTGCCCGGTTTGGTTCATTGTGGATCTGAAAAAACAAATCACCGAAGACATGAAGGCCGCCATGCGTTCAGGCGATACGCGGCGGCGGGATGCCATCCGGCTGCTGCAGGCGGCTATCAAGCAGCGCGAGGTGGATGAGCGTATCGAGCTGGATGACGTTGCAGTAGTCGCTGTAATCGAAAAGATGCTGAAACAGCGCAAGGATTCCATTGCCCAGTATGAGGCTGCTCATCGTCAGGATTTAGCCGATGTAGAGAAATACGAAATGGGAGTGCTGCAACATTATATGCCTCAGGCATTGAGCGACAACGAAGTGGAAAGTGCCGTAAGCGAAGCGATTTCCGCTGTTGGCGCCAAAGGACAGCAGGACATGGGGCGGGTGATGGCGATACTCAAGCCCAAACTTGCAGGACGTGCCGATATGGGAAAAGTATCGGCCTTGGTAAAAAACAGGCTCATCGCCTGATACCGCAGCTTATCGCTGCAGGATTGCTGCAAAGGCTGTTACAAATATCGCGCGGATCGAGATTGCTGGAGTGTACCTGCTTTCAACGAAGTGCTTTCCTGTTTGCGCTCTGCCCTGAGACAATATTGCCTGATCCACTATAAATGATTTCACAATCATTCATTCACGAACTGCTCAACCGTATAGATATCGTTGATGTCATCGAGCGCGACCTGCCGCTTAGGAAAGGCGGCGCAAATTATGCGGCGTGCTGCCCGTTTCATAGCGAAAATACACCCTCTTTCACGGTAAGCCCCACCAAGCAGTTTTATCACTGTTTTGGCTGTGGCGCTCACGGCAGCGCCATCGGCTTCGTGATGGAATTCAACGGCATGAATTTTGTCGAAGCGGTGAATGATCTGGCGGCCCGGATCGGGCTTCAGGTTCCTGTACAACAAACGGAATCCCGTTCTGGAGCAGCAGAATCGGGGTCGGCGCAAGACAAGCCGCAAGGAGGCCAAAATTCTTCCGGGGATCTGCTCGATGTAATGAATGTGGCCGCCCGATTTTATCGGGAACAGCTCAAGCATTCGAAAGATGCCATTATTTATCTGAAGAAGCGTGGTTTGACGGGCGAGACTGCTGCCCGCTTCAGCATTGGTTATGCGCCGGCCGGTTGGCGAAACCTGGATGCCGTATTTTCCGACGCCCCGACAAAGGCACAGAAAAATCTGCTGGCGGAGTCCGGACTGGTAATCGCGAACGACGATGGTAAATACTACGACCGGTTCCGCGACCGCATCATGTTTCCCATTCTTAACCTCAAAGGAGCGATTGTAGGTTTCGGTGGGCGAGTGCTGGAACAGGGTGAGCCCAAATATCTTAACTCTCCCGAAACACCGGTGTTTCAGAAGGGTCACGAACTCTATAACCTCTTCACCGCCCGCAGGGCAATCCGCATGGCGGGACGTGTCATCGTGGTAGAAGGATATATGGATGTGGTGGCGCTTTTTCAGCATGGCATCGAGTACGCGGTTGCCGCGTTGGGCACGGCAATAACGCCATACCATGTCCAGAAACTTTTGCGCCAGTCCGATAACGTCGTATTTTGTTTCGATGGGGACAACGCCGGCAGGAAAGCGGCGTGGCGGGCGTTAGAGGATAGCCTTGGGCAGCTTGTGGACGGTAAGAACGTCAGTTTTCTTTTCCTGCCCGAGGGTGAAGATCCGGATAGCTACGTTCGCAATTTCGGCAAGGATGCTTTTGAAGCCTTGTTAAAACAAACATTGCCGCTATCCGTTTTTCTGTTTAGGGAACTGTCGGGGCGTGTGGATATCAAAACTAGCGAAGGGCGAGCTAAACTGGTACAGGATGCCAAGCCGTTGCTTGCAAAGGTTATCGCGCCGGGACTCGCGCTGATGCTGTTAAAAAGATTGGCGGAGATCAGCGGCCTCGATCAGAGGGAGCTGGAAGGTCTGTTAAAGATCAAACGCGTTTCAGCTTCCCGGTCGCGTGAAAGAGCACCTCGACCACAACCTGCCTCACCTTACCGCTGGTTGATGCAGGTATTGTTATACGACCCTGGCTATATCCAGAAGCTGGATAGGGAGTTGCTCATGCAGAACGAGGAATATGCTGAAGAAGTAGCAGCGCTGAAGGCTCTGGTTGAATTTATCGATACGCACCCCAACGTTGGAGGAAACACGGCAATACCTTCGGCTATTGCGTATTTTCACGACAGTTCCCATCGCGTTCTCCTGGAGAAGGCTGAGAGCAACACACTCACGTGGGATAGCGAGATAGACCTGGAAGCCGAGTTTTCCGGCGCAATGGCTCGGTTGCATGAAATGAAACGTAAAGAGCGAATGGCGACATTACACAACAAGTCCTTGAGCACGCTTACTCCCGAGGAAAAACAGGAACTCCAGCGAATGGTGATTTCTTGAAGGCGATGTGGGACAGCATACGGACAGTGTAATTGAATCTTGATATAATGGAGAGTTTTTGAATTTCAACTGGCGATACTATTTGGAAAAGACATGGTAAAACCAAAAATACAAGTCAAAACGGCGGTAAAGGCAAAGACCGGAGCTGCGCTGGCTGCGGCTGTGAGTCGTTCCGCCGATGACGTTCGGATGGCCGCCAAAAAGGAACCAAACGATATGAAGAAGTCGCCGAGAGGCCAGCCAAAAGAAGTGGTGGCAAAAGCGCCGGTAAAAACGGCTGCAGAAACGCAGGAAGACGATGTTACGACAACTACTGCAAAGTCGGCGGCTAAAGTCCCGGCCGCTGTGACCGAAATCGTGAGGCCGATGATGACCACCAAGGAACCGAGTCCGCTTGCTGCCAAAATAAGTAAAGTCAAGGCAGCAAAGGAAAGCAAGCTTGCACAGTCGAAGGACGCAGAAAAATCTTCGCTTGCACCACAGGATCTCGAGGCGCGGCGTATGCGGCTCAAAAGCCTGATTGTGCAAGGCAAGGAGCGCGGCTACCTGACCTATGCCGAGATCAATGATCACCTTCCCGACGATATGCTCGATGCCGAACAGATCGAGAATATCATCAGCATGATCAATGACGTCGGCATTTCCGTTTACGATGAAGCACCCGATGCGGAAACGCTGCTGATGTCGGAGACCGCTCCCACAGTAGCCGATGAGGATGTGGTGGAAGAAGCCGAAGCAGCGCTTTCCACTGTGGATTCGGAGTTTGGGCGCACTACCGATCCGGTCCGTATGTATATGCGTGAAATGGGGTCGGTTGAATTGCTCACGCGCGAGAGCGAAATCGAGATAGCAAAACGTATCGAAGACGGCCTGAAGCATATGATCCAGGCGATTTCCGCCTGTCCGACAACCATAGCCGGGATTCTCGATCTCGCCAATAAGGTGGCGAAAGATGAGATGCGCATTGATGAGCTGGTTGATGGATTGCTGGACCCCAATGCCGAAGAATTGCTCAGGGAAGAAATCTCCGAGGAGTCACTGGAGCAGGAGCTGAGCACGGAGGATGGGGAAGACGAAGACATTGCTGCGATAGCCAATGCCAATTTGCTCAAGTTGAAAAATGACGCGCTGGAGCGTTTCGCTGTAATTCAAAATGCATATGTGGAAATGCAGAAGGCGCTGGAGAAAAAAGGACCGGGTAACAAAGCCTATAAAGACATACAGGAACAGATTTCGGCCGAACTCATGGCTATTCGTTTCTCGGCAAAGATGGTTGAAAAGCTTTGTGACACCCAGCGTGGGCTGGTGGATGAAATGCGAACCTATGAGCGCAAGATCCTGGAACTCTGCGTGACCAAGGCGGGGATGCCGCGTAACCACTTCATCAAGGCTTTTCCTGGTAATGAGAGCAACTTTGAGTGGATGGACAAGGAAGTTGCACTTGGCAAACCGTATAGCCAAGCGCTGGAGCGTTTCCGGCCGGATATCGTGGAGCAGCAGCAAAACCTGCTGACGCTGCAACAACAGGTGGGTATCCCCTTGAAAGACCTGAAGGAAATCAATCGCCGGATGTCGACAGGCGAAGCCAAGGCACGCCGCGCCAAGCGCGAAATGACCGAAGCCAATTTGCGGCTGGTGATTTCCATCGCCAAAAAATATACCAATCGCGGATTGCAGTTTCTTGACCTCATTCAGGAAGGCAATATCGGGCTCATGAAAGCGGTGGATAAATTTGAATACCGCCGAGGTTACAAGTTTTCGACTTATGCAACCTGGTGGATTCGTCAGGCCATTACCCGTTCCATCGCCGATCAGGCGCGCACCATACGTATTCCAGTGCACATGATCGAGACCATTAACAAGATGAACCGCATTTCGCGCCAGATTCTGCAGGAAACCGGACAGGAACCGGAACCCGCCCTGCTGGCGGAGAAAATGGAAATGCCGGAAGAGAAAATTCGTAAAATCCTCAAGATTTCCAAAGAGCCGATTTCAATGGAAACGCCTATAGGCGACGACGAAGATTCACATCTTGGCGATTTCATCGAGGATGCCGCTACCATGGCGCCCGCCGACGCGGCAGTGTATGCCAGCCTGCGGGACGTAACGAAAGACATCCTCGACTCGCTGACGCCGCGTGAAGCAAAAGTGCTGCGCATGCGTTTCGGCATAGAAATGAATACTGACCATACACTGGAGGAAGTCGGCAAGCAATTCGACGTGACCCGTGAACGCATTCGGCAGATCGAAGCCAAGGCATTGCGCAAACTGCGCCATCCTTCGCGTTCTGAACGCCTGCGCAGTTTCCTGGATACCGAAGGGTGATAGGTTCGGTATTTGCTGCTGGTGTCTAAATCGGGTCTGTAGCTCAGTTGGTTAGAGCAGGGGACTCATAATCCCTTGGTCGTTGGTTCGAGTCCAACCAGACCCACCATGATAACAGAGGCTTACGGATAAAACCGTGAGCCTTTTGTTTATTAGACTACATATAGACTACATGATTAGTTTTTTTTATGCTACTCGAGAAAATTTTCTTTCCAGCATTTAGCTTAGAATTTGAATGCTGAAAGGGCAATGAAGCGTATTGTCGATAGGTGCACTCGAAAAAAGCCATGCGAGCTTTATCTTTCTAAACTTTTTCTAATTTTTCTCATTCTATTTCTCTAATCTTAATGAAATTGGCTTATCCCAGAAACTTCGCAGTATTTAAAACAAGTGCTCATAGTTTTGCCAATGAACTCCGGAAAAATTTTGCTTCAGGAATTCCCGCTCAAGCAGAAGACCAGCTTAAGCAGCATGTCCAGACATTAATCCAAGATGTAATGGAGGGAGTGATCACTAGAACAGAAGCTCAGGTTTATGACTTGGCTGGACGTCCCGACATTGGGGTTAGTGTTCATGGTGCATTATGTGGCTACGTAGAGTTAAAAGCTCCCGGCTCCGGAGCACAAACTAGCCGGTTTAAAGGGCACGATAAAAAGCAGTGGGAAAAGTTCAAAGCTCTTCCAAATCTACTTTATACCGACTCTATTGAATGGGCTCTTTACCGTTCCGGAGTCGCGCAACCAAAGGATAGACCTATCGTAATTCGTTTCGATGACTTGATCGAACGCGGAGCAACTGCGCTTGATGATTTAAGACTCGGACAACTGCATTCAATGATCGTTGATTTTCTCTCCTGGTCTCCGATCGTTCCATCTGAACCTAAACAGCTTGCAGAAATGCTTGCACCGCTTTGCCGTATGTTGCGAACTGACGTTCTTACGGCAGTAGAGCGTAAGGAAAGCGCACTACACCGCTTATGCGTGGAAATGCGTGATTATTTATTTCCTCACGCATCAAATGCAGAATTTGCCGACATCTATGCCCAAACTTTAACTTATGCATTATTACTTGCTCGTTTAAGTGGGGAGACTGACTTAACAACCGCCCATGCGGCTGATCGACTCGACAGTGGACATGGCCTTCTTGCCCAGACCCTTCGTATTTTGACCCAATCAGCAGCGCGCGCTGAAATCGAGACACCTGTGAGCTTGCTAGAGCGGGTCGTCGCAGCGGTGAACCCTGAACAACTTACTCGTCGCGGTGATCCATGGCTTTACTTTTATGAAGACTTTCTTGCAGCGTATGATCCGAAGTTGCGCAAGAATTTTGGTGTGTATTACACTCCTCAACAAGTCATTCAGTGCCAAGTGCATCTCGTCTCCGAATTGCTTGAAAATGGTTTTAACAAGCCCCTAACATTCGCTGATGAAGGCGTCGTATTTTTGGATTCTAGTGCAGGCACGGCGGCTTACCCAATAGCCGCTATTGAAAGCGCACTTAGACGTGTTGAGAATTATTATGGGGGCGGCGCGGTGGCAGCATCAGCCACGCGTTGCGCACAAAATGTCTACGGTTTCGAGTTATTAGTTGGGCCTTATGCGGTTGCACATCTGCGGCTTACAAAAATGCTTTTGGATGCGGGAGCTGCGATGCCCGCTGACGGAATTCATATGTATCTCACCGATACCCTCGAATCGCCACATACCGACCCACCTCAACCACCCTTAATGGCCGACCGACTCACTGTCGAGCAGAAACGCGCTCGTCGTATCAAAGACGAAGTTCCCGTGTTTGTCTGTATGGGAAATCCTCCTTATTTTCGTGAAGAGGGGGAAGAAGACGAAGAGAAAACTCGAGGTAAATGGGTTCGCTTTGGCGATGAAAACGTTCCCAATGAACGTCCTATATTCAAGGATTTCACTGAACCAGCGGGAATGCACGCAAAGAATTTATACAACCTTTATGTTTATTTCTGGCGGTGGACGTTATGGAAGATGTTCGAGAACCCTCAAGCAGATAGGCGAGGAATTGTCTGTTTTATAACCGCCTCGAGTTTTCTTCGGGGACCCGGTTTCATCGGCATGCGACAGAAGATGCGCGAGGCGTTCGACGATATATGGATTATCGATCTTGAAGGTGGTAGCCTCGGTGCTAGAAAAACTGAAAACGTCTTTAAGATTAAAACGCCCGTTTGCATTACCCTTGGCGTCCGCTACGAACGTCATAAGCGAAGCGAGCTCGCTATATCGCATTACTCTCGCCTTATGGGCACAAGGGAGGAAAAATATGCTCAGCTCGCACAGATTCGTCGCTTCGCTGATTTACAGTGGCGTAAGTGTTCTGGCGGGGCACAGGAGGTGCTCTGGCCAACTCCACCGGTAAGCTGGACGCGCTCGCCTCTTGTTACTGATCTTTGGCCATGGCAACACTCCGGCGTTCAGTGGAAACGCAATTGGCCAATTGGCGAAACACGAGAGGTATTGAAAGAACGTTGGGACCACTTCTTATCAGCGCCTTCGGTTGAACGGGCAGCACTTTTTAAGGAAACACGCGATAGAAAAGTAAAAGAACAGTATTTTCCTATGATCGGAAATGGTTCTCGCCTTCCCGCATTATCCAATTTAAAAAAAGATACACCCCTGCCCGCTATGGAGCGCTTCAGCTATAGACCATTGGATCGCAGGTGGATACTTTATGACAACCGCCTTGGGGACTATCTGCGGCCCTCACTCTGGTCAGCTCATAGTGAGCACCAAGTTTACTTAACGAGCCTGCTCACTGACGTTCTTGGGCAAGGGCCTGCCGCAGTTGCTTCCGCATACGTAACTGATTTACATCACTTTCGAGGTTCGTTTGGTGGAAAATCTGTTATACCGCTATGGCGGGACGCAGCAGCAAGCAAACCAAATCTTCCTTCAATGTTGCTTAACATGCTCAGTGTATCGCTCGGTGCAGTAACGGCCGAGGATTTCTTTGCTTATACTTATGCTATTCTTGCAGCGCCCTCTTACGTCAGGACCTTCTGGGAAGAGTTGTTAGTTCCTGGGCCACGTCTTCCAATTACGTGTAATGCCGAGCTTTTTCAGCGTGGTGTAACCGCTGGAAGGAGTTTATTGTGGGTCCATACTTACGGTGAGCGATTCGTGCCAAACGGGCAGAAACGCGGCCGTATTCCCGGCGGGACTGCGCGCTGTGTTCGTGGTATTCCAACCACATACGAGGGTTATCCGGAAAACGTCTTTTGGGGCGAAGATTCCCTGCGCGTCGGCGGAGGTGAATTTTATCCCGTCCCCACAGCTATCTGGGACTTTAGTGTTTCTGGTTTTTGCGTAGTTGAAAGTTGGGTAAAATCTCGCCTTCGTGAACGCACGGGACGCAGTAGCAGCTCCCTTGATAAAATCCGCCCCGTAGCGTGGACCGACGAAATGACGCGCGAGTTGCTCGAACTTCTTTGGATATTAGAGGAAACCGTTGCAGTGCAGCCGGAACTAGATTCTATTCTTGCTGACATCCTCGCGTCTCCGCTATTTGCTGCCAGTTCCTTGCCATCTCCAACCCCGGCCGAGCGCCATTCGCCTCTTGACGAACCCGAAGAAGTTTATCAAGCGGAGCTTGAGATTGAGGTTTTTTAATCAGAATTCATTACACTTCCTCTGGCATAGGGATATATAGTCTGTCCGTCCTTGATCCGATTTTCAAACTATAGGTAATGACGCCCATATTCCTCCCGGCCCAGGTGGAAGACGAAGGCACTATATTCGATCGTGTTGTCATTACGCATTGCGCGCCTTTTTGAAGTATAAGCATTGAAATATCTAAGAAGGGAGAAATGTCTCGCGTGATAGGCATTAGGTGAAGTATAAGTTTCTAATTAGGAATTCTGAAAAAATTGTTTAACGATGGGCTTCAAGAACAAAGGTTCTATCTAAGGCTACCCACCCTCTGGGAATTCGAATCCCTAAACGTGTTGATAGTGCCGTGAGTTCGAATCCTTATTAACAGAACTGTAAAGGAAGACCTAAACCCAACGATATCTGGCTGTGCAAGTATGCTTCGTTGGTTCCTTAACGTCGATCATGAATAACAACGTCTGGAGTCTGCTCGATGGATGGCCGCCTATATTCTGGATCATCTTCGCTAAGACATCTAAATGTAACGTTGACCGTGGTATCAACATCCATCCTTGTGCGTGCAGTGCGCTCGTTCATAAACATGAATTTTTTTCCCTGAGACCCGCATTTTTCAGTCCCCTTTTGAAACGCGCTTTCTCTTGCTGCTGCTGCCGATCTAAATCCATCAGCTGTTGAGCTTACGGAATATGTATCTCTTCCCATTTCTAAAACATTACTGGTAGAAACACAACCTGATAGGAGAGCTGTAAAAACTAAAGTATTGGTAAGGTTCACTCGTGGCATTGCAGTCAAGTTCCAGTTAGAGTTAAAGAAAAACGTTTAATTGCGGCCGGGTCATCGTTATCCAATCTCTATGTTTAACGTCGGGCAGGGATACAACCTTAAGTTTTGATGAGAAAGTATATCTTCAAGGAAGTGTCTTCTGTCTAAGGCTACCCACCCTCTGTGAGTTCGAATCCTTAAACGTGTTGATAGTATCGTGAGTTCGAATCTCGATTGAAGAGAATTGATGTGAGAAGGTGAGTGTTAAAACTAATTTGAAGCTGTTTTGTTGATTGTGATTTGCAAGTTACTTTTCTTGGTAGCAATCCGGTAGCAAAACGGTAAGAGTCGTGTAGTTATTCACTTTAGGGCTTTTGTTTTATGTTTATAAGGAATAATACAAGCTTCCTTCTATAGAGAGCATGTAAGGCATGTTTAAAACCCAATGTTCATGCGGGTTTCCAAACCTCGTAATCTGGGTCCTCCGGCACTTTTTGTGTCAATTTTAGGCTCTTCAATCGGTCCTGTAGCCTTCCCAATCCTCTACCTATAAAGCGGTTTGTTTCCGCATCAGGAACGGTCTTGTAACGATGTTTAGCCGCCCATGCCGCGCCGTATCTGTTCCAACGTTGCTCTACCCTTGTTTTCTCTTTCGCAGCTTCAGAAGCGGCTTTAAAAGCTTTTTTAGGGTTTTTAGAACGGACACGTGGTAATTCTGGCTTAATGCCCTTTGCTACGTTAAAGAATGGCGACAGATAAGAACGCATGTCTTTGAAGAAACGAGGCAAGTTTCCTATCCAAAATAGCTTTGCTCGCTGGCAACCACCGGCGAATAAGGTTATTTCAAGGCGAACGCAATGCCGCTCAATTGGTTTCTTACCGTCGATTGTTTTAATGTAGAGCCGGACTTGCTCTCGATTGTATATATCCGTCCAATAGACTGTTTCTTTGCTACTGCGGGTTTCGAGGGTATCACGCTTAATCTTGTTGCTGCTTTTCTCGTAAAACTTACGATACCCTTTCCGCATGAGTTCATGGCGCTGAGGAAAAAGGCAGACTTTTAACCAGCTATGGAGTTCTTCAAGGCGCATGTAGTCATTACTGCCATCCTTGAGATGGAAATCTATCGCAACTTCTAGTTTCAGAATTTTGGTTCTGGTGTCGGAGTATTCATCCAATAAGAATTGCAGGGTTTGCAATGATGGATCATGAATAGATACCCAATCGTCTTCTGGCCATCGCGGCTTTTTGGGTGACTTAATCGACCCACCGAAAGTCTTTACTCCGTTCCCGAAACGCAATACATCAGCTTCGTTTTCTATACTGGCGGGAAATGCCAACGTAATAAAGTCAATTTTAGCCTTCGGTTGCCCGAATTCATTGAAAAATCTAGTATAATCCATCTCGTCATATCTTTAGCCGCCGCGTGATCTATGTCCGCTGGCGGCTTTGTTTTTATCAGTTCAGCATATTGAGCAAGCTAGGTCTTCGGCTTATCGTCAAATTCAGTATTCATCGGAACGATCCCGATAATCGTAATCCCGTTCCCTACGCTCAGAGCGTTCATACCGCCGCTCATTGTCTTGCATATCCCGTTCGCGCTCTGAGTATTCATCACTACGCTGGCGCAACTGTGCATCTTCAACGGATTTGCCTTCTCCAACATATCGACCCCCACCAACATACATAGCGTTTTCCGTCGCCTGTGCGGTTACAGGCAAAACAAGTGCGATTACAAGGGAGAAAGAAAAAATGGTTAGCTTATTCGTGGTTGACATATTCACCTAGATTTGAGTTTTCATTACTGATCTTCCTTTTCCGGCATTGGGATTACCAAGCTCGGACATCTCTTAAGTTGATTTTCAATCCACAGGCAATGACGCCCAAACTCATCCTTACCAGCGTGAACAGTGAAGCCGCCCATCTCCTCACTTCCGTCTATATGGCAAGAGCGCATATGATCGGCTAGCTCATCATCATTCATTGTTGTGGAATACTTCAATAACGGATGACCTTCTGCAATGCTGTCGATTGTCCGTGAGCGTTCGGCGAGGGTAATCTCAACAAGTAGCGCATCCATTGCGGCAGCGCGAATCACCGCAGTCATATTGTCTGCATCAGGGTTTTGCTCTAATTGCTCCCTCGCCCATTCAGACCATTTACGCTTTTGCTGTGAGGCAATCCAGTCAATAGCCTGCCACGTTGCAGGGTCAAGGCGGACCCCCATTCTGCGTCCGTCGATTTCAAAAGCTCTCATACGTAGTTCAGTCATATTCCTTATCTACAATCAACTATAATGTAAACATAGTATCATAATACTGGTAACTTATCAACAATAAATTTGACAAGTCATTGCTTGCTGCTATACTGACTACACATTAAACGATCGTCTTTTGATGTAGTCAGGGAGAAAATCATGGCAAACGGCAAATTCGTAGCTTACTATCGAGTCAGCACTCAAAAGCAGGGGCAAAGCGGTTTAGGTCTTGAGGCACAACAGGCTTCAGTCGCCTCTTATCTGAATGGCGGAGCATGGGAACTGATTGATGAGTTTGTGGAGGTCGAAACCGGGAAGGGAGCGAACGCTCTTGAGAAACGCCCGAAACTGCGTGCCGCTCTTGAGATATGCCGCAAGCAAGGCGCTACTCTCATAATCGCGAAGTTAGACCGCCTTGCCCGTAATGTGCATTTTGTCTCTGGGTTACTTGAAACCGGCTGCGATTTTGTTGCAGCAGATATGCCACAAGCAAACAAGGTCATGATTCAGATGCACGCGGTTATGTCTGAATGGGAACGCGATCAAATCAGTAGCCGCACAAAAGCAGCGCTTGTCGCTGCTAAAGCTCGTGGTGTTAAGCTTGGAGTCGCTGGCATGTCGAATCTGCAACGAAATATCGAAGAGCGAAAGAATGCCGCTGATACTTTCGCGGCAAAGCTGGCGGGGGTGATTCAGGGATTTAAAGCTAGTGGCTTATCGCAACGCGCAATAGTAGCGCAATTGAATCAAATTGGTATCCGCACTGCGAATGGCGGGGAATGGTCATTGATTCAATTACAACGATTAATATGCCGGATAGATGCATCTGCTATCAACTGATAGTTTTAATAATTCGTTTTGAGCATCTTCGAGCATAGCTTAGTTCTAAGTTTTTATATCTTGGAATTTATTCTCCGCCTGCTCTTTTTTGTTAAGCCAGCGCACCTCTCCAACGTCTTGTTCTAACGTTTCAAAGAAACCATGTAATTTACCCTGAATCAAAAAAAAAGGAAGGCGAGGACCATAAATCTCTTCCATAAGACCTTCGCCCGTCGCAAAACATTGAGTGAGATATTCAGATGTGGAGTTATAACTAACACCCTTGAGGTATCGCCGAACTTCACCAACGCGATACCTTACAGCTCCCCCTGGCTTCAAAAAAGGAATGGCACCTCCTTTTAGTCGATCCTTCTGAATTTTCGACAGTGATAATTGAAGCCACGCAGAGAGATGTTGTTCTGTAATAAGCTGTGAATCAGATAAATTATCAAGCTTAGTAAGAAATTCTTCGATATTCATTTGACCACGGACTGACTTGCTAATGAGTTTCCACCAACTCCCATAGCTCGTAGGAGGTTATTTTCTATTTCCTGCATATTTTGCCTCTGGCGCTCAACGTCTAGTCCAATATAGCCCTCAGTGACATCATTCCCACCGTTGTTGCTGTGATTCAACAAGCGCTTAATCGCATAACGAGAAAAACCTAAACCATCGGCTAGGGTGGCAAATGTGCGCCGTAGGTCCCCAACAAGGAACGCGAACCCACTTTCCTCGGCCATCTTATTAATGGCTGGACGAGGTTCCGAAATATAGCCAGCTTTAGAACCGGATGGAAAGACATACTCGCTTTTCTCGTCGGCATTCCTACGTTCTTGTAATAACTTGGTCAAATAATCGCCTAGCGGCAGATGGTGATCAGTTTTGTTTTTAGTGTCCCGAAAGACTACCATCTTGTGTTCAAGATCCACATTTGACCACTTAAGCTCCGCTGACTCGTTGCGCCGGCAACCAAGAAACAAAGTGACAAGAAAGTAATCACAGGCAATCGGAAAATACTCTCGAGCAACAACTAATGCCTTATACCATTTTGAGAGGTTATTTGGCTTGAGGTATGTATCCCGGCGTCGGCTTTGCTTTAGTTGTCTTTTTTCGGAAAGAATTTTCGTTGGATTTTGAATTATAAGCGATTCACCGGTTTTATCATCACGATAGTGGGCAATTCCGTGATTATAGATTGCTCGTGCATATCGCATGACTAATGCCGCTTGGGTAGGTCCGGTCAGGGATAATTCTTTGAACCTAATTGCCACCATCGACCGTGTAATATCATTTGCTGGTAGCATCAACCAGCTAGACAGACGTCCTCGCACTCGGCTCCTTACATCATTAATGGTGTTCGCGTTGTTGAGCTTCTCTTCATATAAATCTACTAATGAGCCAAACGTTAACGATTTTAATATTAAGTTTTTTCGCTCGATCACAAGGGGATCATGACCTTGTGATAGCTGTAACAAAATCTTTTGCGCTTCCCTTCTTGCCGCATCCGGTGTGTAAATACCATGCCGGCCAATTGTTCGCGTCAGAACCTTGTTACCTACCCGCTTTTGCACCGAGTATGTTTTCAATTTGGCCGCGCGAACGCGAAAACCGGCCAGCTCCGTGTCACTAATGATCTGTCCAGGCTGTAATTTGTCAACAAGCGCTTTAGTAATTTTTGCTCGCATCTATTCCCTTGAAACACTTAGACTACATATAGACTACATGATAGAGGAAATAGGATGCAAAAGAATGCAAAACGATGAAATATATTTTATTGGAAAACAGTTGTCTATAGGGAATATCAGTGAATTCAGCGAGCCTAAATAACATTTTACAAGTAACTCATAATCCCTTGGTCGTTGGTTCGAGTCCAACCAGACCCACCATAATTGAGGAGTACATGTGCGGGCGCATGTACTCCTGATTTTTTAAAAATGTTGCCGAGTGTGTGAAGAATTTCACTTCAT
>JBDSOQ010000231.1:0-4649 GCA_039914755.1 Nitrosospira sp.
ATCGCTCTACCCTGCGTTACCTGCAGTCAACAGGGGGATTTATAGCATGCATAATTCCCGAGTCCTGTTTTTTTAGCCGCGCTATGCATTTTGCACCAGAAGCGGATAATCGGTAATAACCCCATCCACGCCCAGCTCCCGGCAATCGTCGTGCTCCGCTTTGGTGACGGGACCATAAACGAAATTGCGGAAGCCATCCAAAGACGCCTGCTTCAACAGGTCGCCGTCCAGCACATCATAATCCCATACGATATGATTGATCCTGGGATTGTCGTTATCGTTCAAGTCTGCCAGCAATGAACTCAGCGTTCGCGGCCGATGCGCCAGCAAAAGGCCGCAATTGACCTTGAGCGACGACGCACAGATCGCCACCAGGTCATGGCGAAAAGACGTGACGATAATACGATGACCAGCCTGATGCTTCTTGATAACGCCAATCACGGCGGATAGCGCCTTCATTGCCTTGATCTCGACATTCCACAAGATGCCGGGAAAGTGTTCCAGCGCTTCATCCAGAGTGGGTACCTGGTGCCCTGTGATTCGCTCGATGTCGCTCCGGATCAACTCGGCCACCGCTTGTCCGGATGCAGTAATGCGGTCATGAATCAGTATCGGCAAACCATCGCGACTGATGCGCACGTCGGTTTCAATGCCGTTCGCGCCTACCGCCACCGCCGCTTCAAAAGCAGCCATGGTGTTTTCGGGAACCGCGTCGTGATACCCGCGATGAGCGATTACCAGCATGATCTGTGATCAGGAACCATATTAGTTCGTCGAAGCGCCCGACGCTTCAGCGTGGAGGCACATACCTGTCGATAAATTCATTCAACACTTTCACCCAATCGTCCCGCATGTAAATGAAACCATTATTGTGGCCGCCCTGCAACTCCAGAAATTGCTTTGGATCGGGCGCTGCCTGGTATAGCGTCTGGCCATGCGCAAACGGCACGATTTCATCCTGCGGACTATGCGCGACAAATACCGGGCAGGTAACGTTTCGCAAGTAATCAATCGTGTTGTACTCGAAACGGGACAGCAACCGTACAGGCAAAAACGGATACATTTTTGCCGCCATATCGGATACCGAGGTGAACGCGGAAGCCAGCACCAGCAGAGCCGGCTTTTCATGTGCCGCAAGCCATGCTGCTATTGCGCCACCGAGGGATTCCCCGAATAAAACGATACTATCAGGCGGCAAAGCTCTTTTTTCGATAAGGTATTGCCAGGCGGCCTCAGCATCAAGATAGGTGCCAGCCTCTGATGGCGTTCCGCTACTGTCGCCGTAACCGCGATAATCGAAAATGAATGTATTGTAACCGAGCCGGTAGAACATCGGCAGATAGTCAAGGCGGTGCGAAATGCTTCCGGCGTTACCATGCATAAACAAAACGGTTGCGGTTGCGGCCGGGGCCGGCACAAACCAGCCATGCAGGATTTCGCCGTCAGCGGTCGTGATCTCCACAGACTCGTAGGCAAGCCCCAGGTCATCCGGTGTTCCGATAATACTTCGCCCAAAATCCGGATAATAGATAAAACGCGGCTGCACAAAAAAGATTGCCGCCGCGAAAACGGCATACCCAACCATGGCCATGAGGCCTAAATTGAACAGCATATTGGTGCCCGATAGGAGTGGAATTGGAACCTATGAATATTTCCGGGCTTATCTGCCCGGCTGCCGGTCATTTGCTACACGGAAGCTTATTCAGAGGTTTCTGGGTCAATCTGCCTACTCCTAGTTATAATAGCCGCTTTTCAGCCACCAGTAACAGGAACGCAAATGAATCTCGACCGGGTTGGTTCTGGCCGTGACGTGCCCAACGATTTCAACGTCATTATAGAAATACCCATGAACGCCGATCCTATCAAGTACGAAGTCGACAAGGAAACCGGTGCAATGTTCGTGGATCGCTTCATGTCAACGTCGATGCACTACCCTTGCAACTATGGTTATATTCCCCATACGCTATCGGATGATGGAGATCCGGTGGATGTGCTGGTAATCTCGCCGGTTCCGCTTATTTCCGGCGTGGTGGTGCGATGCCGGCCTCTGGGAATGTTGGAAATGACCGATGAAGCCGGTGAAGACGCTAAAGTATTAGCTGTGCCTGTTGACAAGCTGTGCAGCCTCTACCGCAAAAAAAAATCCCATGATGATTTACCTGAGCTGGTTCGTTCACAAATTGCACATTTTTTCGCTCATTACAAGGATCTGGAACCAAACAAGTGGGTCAAGGTAAATGGCTGGGTTGGTGTCAAAGAAGCAAAAGCGGAAATCGTGAACGGTGTAAAGCGCTATAACGCAGCCAAAAAGAAGCCGATGTTTTAAGAAAGCCGCTGAGCTGTCTCAGACGTGAAGTATGGAGACCGATACGGCACAGGTTAATCCAGGGTCAGTGAAAGGCATATGAACGCATGCAATGATGAGCTGGCTTGAACCTGTCCAGCTCAAGGGGACGCTTGTAACCCTTGACCCGCTTGATATCAATCACATCGATCCGTTAAAGGCAGCGGTAATGGATGGAGAGTTGTGGAAGCTCTGGTTTGCCAACGTGCCCTCCCCTGCCCAAATCGGCAATTATGTGGCTAAAGCCATTGAAAATGCCAGGAACGGAGATATCGCGTTTGCGGTTCGGCTTAATGATGCGAACAGGATAGTGGGAACCACGCGCTTCTACAACGTGGACGAAAAGAACAGGCGGCCGATGCTTGGCTATACCTGGTATGCAAAATCCGTCTGTAAAACAGGGGTAAATACCGAAAGCAAGTTGTTGTTGCTGGAACATGCCTTTGAGCAAAAAAAAGCCATCGCGGTGGAGTTCAGGACACATTTTTTCAACCAGGCCTCAAGAACCGCAATTGAGCGGCTGGGAGCGAAGCAGGACGGGATTTTACGCAATCACCAGATAATGCGTGACGGTTCGGTTCGTGACACGGTTGTCTATTCGATACTCCAGCATGAATGGCTCTCGGTAAAAAACAATTTAACGAGCAGACTCTCGTTCCACAACCACGGCAATGGGGTTGCTGTGGCGCAAAATACGCCAACCTCATAACCTCCATTGCTGAAATTAAATCGATTTCATGAACTCGAAGGCAGCGACGCTATCAAAGTAATGGATCGACAACACCGCTGATGCGGCTGTCTGCCACTTTATGGAAGAAAGCGTGAATTCCGGCAGTTACGAGGAATGATCCTAAATCCGGTGGTTGGACGGGGTGAAGTGTACGGTTTTTAGGGTACAGGGCAAGACGCAACGACGCGGAATGCGACCACGCAGGGCGGAGCAGTGCCTTCCGCAGGAAGGTGCGACCCCGAAGCGGGATGCGGGCGCCCCCTTGCGTGTGGAACGCGATCGGGCATCCCCTGCGCTGCCCGATCCCCGCTGCGCGGGGCCCCTCGGGCGACGCTTCGGGGCGCCATTCCATTCCAAGGAGTTGCAACGCAGCCATGTGCCCCAAAAACTGTACAATTCGCCCCGTAGCACCCTCACCCGGAAGGTGAACGTCAAATAATATGAAATATTGTTATTAATCATAACACTGATATATTAAATAAGCGGTCAACTACCGGATTTAGGATTTATGGATCGACGGAAAATGCTCACTTTGATCGGCGCAGCCGGCATTAACAGGCTCAGCGGATATTCATCCGCGAACGCCGGCGAACCGGTGCGCAGGACCCTCTCATGTGTCCTCACTCCTCAGCAGACCGAAGGTCCCTACTTCGTCGATGAGCATTTGCATCGTTCGGATATTCGAGCCGATCCTGCGGATGGATCGATAAAAGAGGGGCTGCCACTCGCACTTGAGATTCGTGTTTTTGCCGTCGGCACGGGTACGAAGACCGGAATCGACTGCAAACCCCTTGCGGGCGCTTCTGTGGATATTTGGCATTGTGATGCCCAGGGGATCTACTCGGATGTAACGGATAACAGCTTCAACACCGTCGGCAAGAAATTCCTGCGCGGCTATCAAGTAACGGACACAAGTGGCAGCGTACGATTTCTCACTATTTACCCCGGCTGGTATCCCGGCAGAACGGTTCATATTCATTTCAAAATACGTACTGACCCAAAATATGCGCGGACCCGCGAGTTTACGTCGCAGCTCTACTTCAACGACTCGATTACGGACCTGGTGTATGCACGGCAGGAGGCCTATGCAAGAAAAGGGTCTTACCTGCAGAGAACGAGAAATGAGGGCGACAGCATATTCCGCGAAGGAGGAGACCAGCTAATGCTTACGCTTCTGGAAACCGGAAAAGGGTATGCGACAACGTTCGATGTCGGGCTCGAAACAAGCTAGCAGCCTGTCGGACTTGAAGAATCGCAGCGAAAAAGTGACTGGGTGAGGGCAGATTTTGCGGATTCTGGAGGCCAATAGTTATTCTATTGGCCGAAAAAGCGGTGAAATATGAACCAGCCAGACGCTTTTGCAGCCGATTTTCTCTAAGTCCGACAGGCTGCCAGGCAGCCTTTAGATGACGCGAATGCCGCAGCAAGCTCGGAAATCCTTGAATCACATGCATGAGTTCGAAGGCGGCTGGTTCAGAAACTTCTTATATCAGCTTGAATTCGGAGG
Organism: Nitrosospira sp.; assembly: GCA_039914755.1. GTDB lineage: Bacteria > Pseudomonadota > Gammaproteobacteria > Burkholderiales > Nitrosomonadaceae > Nitrosospira. Next base: position 4,582 of record JBDSOQ010000231.1, read on the forward strand.
CGGCGCGACTGGCACCCCGTTGACCCAGCGCCGCCTGAATTGCGTCATCCACCGTTTCCAGGAAAACG
>JBDSOQ010000181.1:0-2666 GCA_039914755.1 Nitrosospira sp.
TGATGAATGTCATCAATGGCGGTGTGCATGCCAATAACAACATTGACATGCAGGAGTTCGTGATAATCCCCCTCGGTGCGCAGAGCTTTCGGGAAGCCTTGCGCTGGGGCGCTGAAATATTTCATACACTGAGAGGCATGCTCGACAGCAAGGGCATGCATACTGCTGTGGGCGACGAGGGCGGGTTTGCGCCCGATCTGGCTAATAACGAAGCCGCGCTGCAACTTATTGTGGAGGCCATAGAGAAAGCCGGTTATATACCGGGCCCGGATGTGGCTATCGGGCTGGATTGCGCCAGTTCCGAATTTTTCAGGGATGGCAAATATCATTTGGCATCAGACGGCTTGAGCCTCGACTCCGGGCAGTTTGCCGATTATCTCGCCACATGGGTAGACAAGTATCCTATTCTCAGCATTGAAGACGGCATGAGCGAGCACGACTGGGATGGATGGAAGTTGCTTACCAGCAGGCTCGGAAAATCCGTGCAACTGGTGGGGGACGATATTTTCGTGACCAACGCCGGCATCCTGAAAGAAGGCATTGCGCAGGGCATCGCCAATTCCGTGCTTATCAAACTCAACCAGATCGGGACGCTTACCGAAGCCTTTTCCGCCATAGAGACTGCCAAGCGTGCAGGATATACCTCGGTGATTTCGCACCGCTCCGGTGAAACCGAAGATACCACCATTGCCGATATCGCCGTTGCCACCAACGCGCTACAAATCAAGACCGGCTCGCTTTCCCGCTCCGATCGCCTCGCTAAATACAATCAGTTGCTGCGTATCGAGGAAGATCTTGGCGATGCTACAAACTATCCGGGACGAGGGGCGTTCTATCAACTAAGATAATGGCTATCCGGGTTTCGATAGTCTGATTCAACTGGGCTCGGACATTGGTTTAGCTTATTCTGGAACTGAGGGCGCGCTCATGCAGGAAAAGGGCGCCGCCGCCTTTGCAATAAAGGATGGTCTTTAGGGGTATCCGGGTGAAAGTACTGGGCTTAATATTCGCTGCCCTGATTGCTCTGATGCAATACCCGTTATGGCTGGGCAAGGGTAGCTGGCTAAAAGTATGGGAAGTGGATCAGCAGGTCATCACGCAACATGAAATCAACCAGAAACTGAAAATGCGCAATGCTGCCCTGGACGCGGAAGTGCGCGACCTCAAGCAGGGATACGACGCCATTGAAGAGCGCGCCCGCAGCGAACTGGGCATGATCAAGCAGGATGAGACTTTTTTTCACATACTGGAAGATAACAAGAACAGTACATCGCACGCCGACAGGGCCGGAGACGGAAGCGGTGAGCAGTAAACGCAGAAAAAAATGCCAGTTCAGATTCGATTCAGAACAGTGTGAGATCGAGCCAGATATAACATTCATGATACACGTGTGAACAGCTGCACTTTACAGGTTTAGGCGGGTACTGCGTGGAGTGGCGACCTTTACGAAAAAAATATCCTGGCTGGCACGGCCGACCACGCTAGCCAACCTTGACCCTTGGCGGGAAAGTCACTTCGGCCATCCGAGCCAACATGCATATGCGAAAATCTGACTCTACTGTCGTAAGCATTGTAGATAAATTCAGTGCGAGAAATAAGCTCGCTCAGGAACAAAACAGAAGCAAAACCGGGGCAGCGCCGTGCCGCTGCGTGTGAAAGGTTTCCCTCTTAAACTTCACCCAATATTGTCTTGACTGAGGGGTCCACTTTACCCGAACCATAAAGCGAGGAGGGAAGGGTCTGAGACATTATCGATCCTCCCGGGCATGCCAAAGTCGAAGGATATAAATCAGGGTTTCAGTAACTTCATAACGCAATTCGTAATCACCCACAATTACACGTCGCACATCGCGCGGCGCAAACTCTTCAAGGGTCACTCCCAGCTGAGGATAGGATAAAAGCTGTTCTGCGCCCGCCACCAGTTGCTTGATCACCTTTGCTGCTGCGGGGAGATTTACTGGCGCAAGAAAAGCATGAATGCGGACAAGGTCGCGTTCAGCACTAGCCGTCCATTTGAGAACCATGAATTAGGCCGGCTTATTGAGACTTGTAACCCAAGCATCAATTGAAGCGTGATCAACGAGGCGTCCGGCATCCACATCGGCCAAACCTTCCATTGTAAGCTGATACCGTTTTACTTCAAGTGCGACCCATGAGGTCAAAGCCTGTTTGACGATCCACCCCTTGGGACGATCAAGACGTGTGGCAAGTTGGTCGATCTGTTCTGCGAGCTCATTTGGTATGTGAGCAGTAACGACGCGTGTATTCATGTTCAATCCTTTTAAATTATTATTAATCATATAGAATCAATAATAATCAGATCTATTTGTATTGTCTAGTCTCTCGTTGGGGAAAACGCAGTTTAAATCCTACCGTGGTTTATGAATGATAATGTCCTTTATCAACTGTAAAACCCAACCGTTCGATCGATCGACTCTCTGGCGGGGCGATTTTGTCTGAAGCCCGACTCTGCCTGATGTTCAGGCCGGGGTAGACAGAATCGCGCTACCTGCAACAAGAGTTCCAGTTGCGTCTGGAACGGACTTATCAGGCAGAACCCAAGTTGCAACGTTTCTTTATTGATCCGTCGTCGGTATGTCTATGTGCATCGTCAGGGCTTGTTCCCGATCACGCGCCGTATGTAAAATCGCGATGATTTGTACTTC
>JBDSOQ010000106.1:0-9547 GCA_039914755.1 Nitrosospira sp.
ATTGGAGCTATGGCAGCATGTGGTGGGTCAGTAACGACGACCACGGTGCCTACACTGCACGCGGTGTGCATGGCCAGACAATCTGGATCGACCCAACGGCCGACATGGTGATCGTCCGCTTTGCCTCAAACCCCGTGGCCGCCAACGCGGCAAGCGATCCGACGTCTCTGCCAGCCTACCGGGCTGTAGCCGACCACCTGATGACCACCGACGACACGCCCCTGTTGGGCCAGGAATGGGTGATCGAGGATATCGCGGGTGGTGGCGTTATCGACAACAGCCATGCGACCCCGAAAGCTGGATTCTAATTCCAACCGCACCACTGCTTAAATCCTCAATTCAAGATCCGAGAGTTCCATTCCTCATCGAATAGCTCCTCATGCGCATGGGTAACGGCCTACGCAGGTTTGCCGGAAGGAATCCCTTCCAGAGACGACGGCACATTTGCCTTTTGCTGGATAACTCGGCATCGCTGTAGCAAAGCCTCAAAAGGCTCGGCATCATCGAGAAACAAGCCGTCATCAACCATGTGTTGATAGTCGGAAGCCAGCGCTGCCAGCGCTTCGTCGTCAGGTACAAGCTGCAGGCCGCCAGAAACTGCCGCGTGGTAGTCGATTAGTTCACCGTGCGGAGATTTCTCCGCGAAGAAAATGCTCTTGTGATCGGCAACTGCTTTGCCGAGTGCCGTGTCCGCGATGGCTGCGTCAACGAATCCAGCAGTATCAAGCCGAGCCACGTCATGCCAATGACGAGCAAAGCGTTCGCCGCCACGGAAAGTACCTTGAGCACAGAAGACATGAATCGCCGTGGCCTTCTCCCAGAAGGTACGCTCGGCGCGCATCACCCGCGGCGTGGCAGTGGGGAACACGAGCATCGGCAGGTATGCAGCCGCATCACACTGGATCAGGCGTAATTCGCTCGGTTCACCGGTAGAGCGGGTACCAAACTCCAGCATAACAGCCGGGGCAACATAGCCTGTACCAGCCGCTAACGGAGCGTAGTCTATAAAGACCTTGTCTTCTTCGGCGCGTACCAATGCAGGCAGAGATTGCCGCTCAAGTTCTTGCTTGAGTCTCGGCACGATTTCGCCGGCAACCCAATTGGCCAAGCGCGCCCGAATCTCTTTGCTCCACTTCTTTTCTTGACTCTTGCTAACTGGCAAGGGAACGTCGGCATCTCCAACCAGATCACCTGCGATCGCTCGGATGTCGTAGGTCAAGTCGACATCCTCCGAAAATCGGCGGATAACCCCGTAGGCCTTGGACAGAGATGTACCACCCTTAAAGACCAGATGATCGGCATGAGGGCCATCGAACAGGTGTCGTAGCGACCAGACGACCCATACATCTTTTTCAAGTAGATGAGGCAGGCGGCCGGAACTGCTGGCAGCCGCGTTGAGCGCCTCCAGGCGCTCAATAGTGGAGAGTTCGAAAAACTCAGTCATGCACCAGCAAAGCGCTAACTTCTTGCGCCATCCAGGTCGGCAGGCGCGCACGCACCGATGCAATCTCTTCGAGTTCCGAAGGTTGCAGTCTGGACCGAAGCTTGCGCAGTGCCTCACCTGCCTTTGAGGGTCCCAGCCAAGCTAGCGCTCGCACGACTTCTCCTGCCGGATGCCCAGGAAAAATCAGTTGCCAGGTAGGCGCGTGCCGAAACTCAACCGTTTGCGCACCAACCTTCAAGCGCCGATTGCGCCCGGATGTCAAGTAGATGGCCTTCATTGGTACTTGAGTGGTGAGGCCGAGCGCATTGGCTGCGGCCGCTCCATGCGGCACGATCGTTTCCCCACGCTGGCTAGCCAATGCCTCAACCATTTTGCTGGTGGATGGTGCATGCGTCCCGAAACGGCTCTCCACTGGCAAGACATAAATACCTCGCCCGGCCCGCAGCAAGGCACCGCGTTTCACCAGGCGAGAGAGCACCTGATCGACGGCGGCCCTGCCACCCAAATGCAGAAGCTCCTTCGCGACCAAAGGAGTACCTTTCGGCAACTCGGCGGCATATTCCAGCACATGCTTGGCAATGGTTTGCATGACGAAACGCTCCTATTTGGTAGAATTATGAGAAAACTTCTGACACTTGTCAAGTTGGCCGGCGGATAACTTGGCAGCGCCTTGCGCAATTACGCCCGAGCGAGTTGTCTATAAGACGGCTGACGGTCACCATTGCTCAACGTGACCAATTCTGAACGATGACGCATCAAGGATCATCCCTTGAGACAAAATGGTGAATTCACCGATCTCCATTCGATGGTGTGTTCCAGACAGATAAGAGACCGTCACCGTCTTGTTATCGCTGGTCTGTTCAGCAGCGCAAAACCGGACATACGCCCTCATTCCAGCGTGGCACACCCCTTATCTGTTCGAAGTAGCGCGGTAGAGTGGGCACCTGGTGCCCACTCTGGGGCATGCAATGGGCTCCTAGATGATATATTGGCGATAATTCTCTTTCTCTGAATTTCAATGGAAGCCAAGCAAGCGTCAGGGGTTTCATCAAAGCTGGCTCTTACCGAGCATGGTCAACTGTGGCTGAATCAAATCGATGAAGCAGATAGGCGGCTGGCCCGTGACTTTCTGTCGATGCTAACACTGGTTTCCCATACTGAGTTTGAGAGAACAGTTGAGCGTTTGATCCTACGCCGTGTGGCTGACATTGAAGGGCCAATCGCATTGTTTGCTGTACGAGAACTGCCAAAAGACTGTCGGGATAGTTACTTCAATGTCGCTTGCGGCCCAGAGGGTTCGACAAGTACCGATGCGATAACTCGTGGCGCAGATATTGGCAGTGAAGGACGTGTGGTCTCATTTCTGCGGAATCTAGCAAGGGCCTGCCCTAGAACGCTACTTAATCATCCAACAATCGAGAGAATGCGCAATGAGAACTGTCGCGCCATCTTTGTGATCGATGACGTTCTGGGCAGTGGAAATCAAACATCATCGTTTTTATCAGCGATGTGGAAAGATTCAACCATTAAGTCCTGGGTATCGTTGGGCTACCTTCATTTTGAGGTTATCTGCTATGCGGTCAGCGAAGCTGGGCTGCAGAATTTGCAAAAACACCGAGTTAAGCCAAAAATAGAATATGAATACTTTTGTCCGACCCTGGCTGATATTCAGCCGCAGAAGCTTCAAAAGCCGCTAAGCGACATATTCAAAAAATATGCGAGAAGGACATTGAGGCCTAACCTGAGTTGCGGATATGGAAATGTTAGTGCGCTGATGGTGTTTGAACATGGCTGTCCAAACAATACCCCTGCCATGCTATGGGCACTGCCAGCACACAAAAATCTATGGTTTCCGCTCTTTCCAAATCGGGTTGTTGTCGGTGACGCTCGCTCAGTCTTTCCCCCAGAAATCGTCAGTCGAGATTCTGTAAGTATCCTGTTGTCTGTAGGACATAAAACGCTTGCCGCTGTAAGCTCCTCGATATTTCAGTACCCGTTACCGTATGCAGTACTAACCCTGTTGGCGTTGATCGCTAAGGGCGCACGGACACCGTCCAGTCTTTGTTATTCACTGTCAATGACAGTCGATGACTGCAATGTATTACTAGAAAAGTGCATAAATGCAGGCTACATCACACAGAAATATCGCCTGACTGACTCAGGTCATGCCGAGTTGAAAGGTGCTATCCGCACCCGACAGCACTTTAGGAAAGAGCTTCCTGAACTCGGAGAAGATGTATATTATCCTAACTCGTTGAGAAGTCACATTGTTGGTTAGTGTTTACCGGGGCATGCTGATCAAGCCTAGCTTGTATTGCCTGCTTTTGTTGGGGCGCGGAGTTCCGTTGCCCTTCGGAAATGCCTACGCATTGCGGATGTTGAGCACGACTCAACCTGCCTGCGGAGGACTTGGGGCTGAGTCGCGCTCAGCGTCCACTGTCGAAGTAGCTGATATGTGGTCTTCTCAACACTACCGCATGGGCGCCAAAGAACACGGGCTGCTTAAGGAAACAATCGACGCTGCTATTGCCCAAGCCATAGCGGTCGTGGATGGTCCTTATAAGCTTCCAGCCATCCTGACGTTGGGCCATTTGGCTAAGAGAACCGGCGTCGATTATATTGTCCTAAGGGATCTGGTGGCTGATGACTACCGTCACCCCTATCGACGCTTCAAAATTCGGAAAAGAGTTGACGGCCCCGAGAAAGCTATCCGATACCGTCAGATCAGGGTTCCAACGCCGGATCTCTACCGCGTGCAACGCTGGATGGCTATGCATGTCTTGCGGTCAGTTCCGGTGCATAGGGCAAGTCATGCGTTCAGTCTAGGCAGCAATATTTGGAGGTGTGCCGAGAAGCACTGTGGGGCCAAGTGGATGGTAAAACTAGACATCCTAGATTTCTTTGGCAGCATTTCCGAGATGCAGACCTATCATGTCTTTCTTAGCCTTGGATACCAACCCCTAGTCTCTTTCGAAATGGCGCGATTATGTACGTATCGACCGGGGCGCAACACCCCGATTCATCTTGTTTCCCCGCGTTTCCAAATACCTTCTGGAAGAGTTGAGAAACGGAATCGTGTCATTGAGAGTTATAACCACCCTTACATGGGAGTTCTCCCTCAAGGAGCACCAACCAGTCCAATGCTGGCAAACCTTGCTATGCGGGACATTGATGACAAAATTTCCGTCATTGCGAATAAGTTCGGTTTGCTCTATACCCGTTACAGTGACGACTTAACATTCTCGACTCGCCAAGATTTTGACCGGCGACAGGCATCGCTGCTTATCCAGGAAATCGCCAAATTACTCATCAAGCAAGGCTTGATGTTGAATCGCCAGAAGACTGCTGTCATTCCACCTAGTGCGCGTAAGATCGTGCTTGGGTTGCTCGTCGATGGTGACGTGCCGCGTTTATCTCGTACTTTCAAAGATAGAATCAGACAACACCTGTACTACCTTGAAAAGTTCGGTCCCGATCAGCATGTGAGCAAGCGAGGCTTCGATAGCGTTGGAGGATTCTTTCGTCATCTGAAAGGCTTGATCGACTTTGCGCATATGATTGAACCTCAATACGCACGAGATGCATATGCGAGATTAGGCGCGATTGTCTCGGGTGCGCAGAAACTGTGACAGTCGCAAAAAAGACCACACTCGGCAAGGCATGGTGATTATTCCCACTCGATCGTCGCGGGCGGCTTACCCGAAATATCGTAGACCACGCGGTTAATCCCGCGCACTTCGTTGACGATACGGTTGGATATCCTGGCCAACAGGGGGTATGGAAGTTCCGCCCAGTGTGCAGTCATAAAGTCTTCGGTTTGAACTGCTCTCAGGGCCACTACGTATTCATAAGTGCGTCCGTCGCCCATCACTCCTACGGATTTTACCGGCAGGAATACGGTAAACGCCTGAGAGGTTTTCTCGTACCAGCCCGAGATACGTAGTTCTTCAATAAAGATCGCATCGGCACGGCGCAGTAATTCGGCGTATTCACGCTTCACCTCGCCGAGTATGCGAACCCCCAGTCCGGGCCCGGGAAAGGGGTGGCGGAAGACCATGTCATGCGGAAGCCCCAGCGCTACTCCAAGTTCGCGTACTTCGTCCTTGAATAATTCTCGCAGGGGTTCCAGAAGTTTCAAATGCAGCGTTTCGGGCAGGCCACCCACATTGTGATGCGATTTGATGGTCTGGGCTTTTTTCGTTTTTCCGCCTGCGGATTCGATCACGTCGGGGTAGATCGTACCTTGGGCAAGCCAATGCGCATTGGGAATTTTTGCGGCTTCGCGCTGAAACACTTCGACGAATTCCCGACCGATGATGCGGCGTTTCATTTCGGGATCGCTGACGCCTTGCAAGTGCCTGAGAAACTCTCCGCTGGCGTCTATATGGATGACTTTTACGCCCAGGTTTCTGCTGAAGGTATCCATTACCTGCTCGGCTTCGTTCATCCGCAGCAGGCCGTTATCCACGAATACGCAGGTAAGCTGTTTGCCAATGGCGCGATGAATAAGTGCTGCGGCTACCGATGAATCGACGCCACCGGACAGGCCCAGAATAACCTCATCCGCTCCCACCTTGGAACGGATTCTGCCGATCGCTTCTTCCATGTAGTCCGGCATGTTCCAGTCATGCCCGGCACCGCAAATTTCGTGCACGAACCGCGCGATAATGGCCTTGCCCTGCGGGGTGTGAGTCACTTCCGGATGGAACTGTACGCCATAGAATTTTCGCGCCTCATCCGCTATGGCAGCCAGGGGCGTGGAAGCATTGCTGGCCATGGCTTCAAAGCCGGGAGGAAGCTTGGTGACAGCATCACCATGGCTCATCCACACGTCGAGAGTCTGTTTGCCTGCGGTATCGGCACGGTCGCATATGTCTCGCAGCAGAGCAATTCTGTTTTTCGCCTGCACTTCAGCGTAACCGAATTCGCGCACTTTGGAATTTTCAACCGCACCGCCCAATTGCGTGGCCATGGTCTGCATACCATAGCAAATACCCAGCACCGGGACGCCCAGCTCAAAAACGATTTGCGGAGCCCGCGGCGTTTCAAATTCCGCTACAGAAGCCGGACCGCCCGAAAGAATGATACCTTTCGGCGCAAAATCCCTGACAAATTGCGAACTTACGTCGTACGCGTGGATTTCGCAATAGACGTTGCTTTCCCGAACTCGGCGGGCAATCAGTTGTGTATATTGGGAACCGAAATCGAGAATGAGTATTTTTTGATGCATAGCCTGATGGGGTGCGCCGGGATATCCGGCAGCTTCAAGTAAAGCTTGAATGGAAAGTTAAAAACGACGCGATCGGAGTCGTGCGGAGTGCGAGAAAAGCGCATCGTTATCCACTTGCAAGGACAGGCAGCGCAGCATGGGGGACAATTTGATCATTCAAGCAGCGATTTTGGGTGTAGTGTGTACTACACTGCGCTACATCAACAGCTTATTCCACACGATAATTCGGTGCTTCTTTCGTGATCTGCACGTTATGGACGTGAGATTCGCGGATACCGGCAGAGGTAATCTCGATAAACTCGGCTTTGGCGTGCATGTCGTCAATTGTTTCACAACCGAGATAGCCCATGCCGGAGCGTAGCCCACCGATAAGCTGATGAATTACGGCGATAACACTGCCTTTGAAGGGAACACGGCCTTCTACGCCTTCCGGTACGAGTTTTTCGGCATTCTGCTCGGCTTGCTGGAAGTAACGGTCGCTCGAACCTTGCTGCATTGCAGAAAGTGACCCCATGCCGCGGTAGGTCTTATAGGACCGTCCCTGGAATAGCTCGATTTCGCCCGGCGCTTCGCTGGTGCCCGCGAACAGTCCGCCCAACATCACAGAGTTGGCCCCTGCGGCAATTGCCTTGGCGATATCGCCGGAGTAGCGGATGCCGCCATCGGCGATCAGCGGTACGCCGGTGTTTGCCAACGCATCGGATACGTTCTTGATTGCGGTGATTTGCGGCACACCAACGCCTGCAACAATGCGGGTCGTGCAGATTGAGCCAGGGCCTATTCCGACTTTTACAGCATCAGCTCCGTGGTCAACCAGGGCTTTGGCGGCCGCAGCAGTAGCGATATTCCCGCCGATAACCTGGATTTGCGGAAACCTTTTCTTTACCCACTGTACCCTGTCAAGTACGCTCTGTGAATGTCCATGCGCAGTATCCACCACGATCACGTCCACGCCTGCTTCGGCTAGTGCTTCCGCGCGTTCTTCACTGCCGTCGCCGACGCCAATGGCCGCGCCTACGCGTAGACGTCCGAGGTCGTCCTTGCATGCATTGGGGTGTTCGGATGTCTTGATTATGTCCTTTACGGTAATCAATCCACGCAATTCGAAGTCACTATTCACCACCAGGACCCGCTCCAGTCGGTGCTTGTGCAGCAACGTCATCGCCTCCTCGCGGCCGGTCCCTTCGTTTACCGTCACCAGCCGCTCTTTCAGCGTCATGATGTTCTTGATGGGTTGATCCAGGTTGGTTTCGAAACGAAGGTCCCGGTTGGTGACGATGCCGACGACTTTTGATCCTTCCACTACTGGTAAGCCGGATATTTTGTATTTGCGGATGAGGTTGAGTACATCACGCACTGTCATATCCGGCGGGATGGTGATGGGATCTTTCACTATCCCGCTTTCGAAGCGCTTGACGTTGGCTACGTGGGCTGCCTGGGATTCCGCCGACATATTCTTGTGGATAATGCCGATACCGCCCTCCTGCGCAAGCGCGATAGCAAGCGGTGCCTCGGTCACCGTATCCATCGCGGCTGAAACCAGTGGTATATTAAGGAAAATTTCGCGGCTAAGGCGCGTCGTCAAGGCAACGTTGCGTGGTAAAACCACCGAGTGGGCGGGAAGCAGCAAAACATCGTCGAAGGTTAGAGCTTTCTCAACCAGTCTCATGGCATTGATCCTTCACAAAGCGGCATTATAACGAACCCCGTGGATTGTGGCGAATGAACTATGTCAATATGGACGATTCAGTATGTCCGGAGCAGTATGCCTGGCATGTCAAATGGATGCACGGACAAAATCTTCGATCCGAAAGCTTTTACGGACGCATGCAAGAGTCAGTCCTTGACGATGTGCGTTAATCAATCTATAAAGCAAGTGAGCAGGCTAATTGGCAACAGCGTAGTTCTGGAAGCCCTTTCCATTTTCAAGCGATTCTCAATACCGCGTCAACAGTACGCTTTTTCGGGAGCAGTCATGGCTATCCGTCATGCATCGTCGGGCGAGCTGATCGATATTCGTCCGCTGAAAGACAACCTCAAAAATACAATCTCAAACGCTTTATTCAAGTCCAACCATCTCGAAGTTTCGCGTATGGTTCTTCTTGCCGGCAAGGAAGTGCCTCCGCATCAAATAGCAGGGGAGATGACAATTCAATGCCTTGAGGGGTCGGTTGAGCTTATGGTTGCGGGAATGACGCGATCGATGCGGGCGGGCGACCTGGTTTGTCTTGCAGGCTGCGAGACATATGCGCTGAGAGCAGTCGAGGATTCCTCCCTTCTGGTCACGATGCTGCTGCACGTCGCGTAGCGATTTTTATGCCCGCTCCTTCCCCACAAGTGGTGGCGTAATTTGTCGAGGCCACTACATCCCTGAGATACACCTCGACAAACAGCTCTCAAGAAGGGGGAGAAATATTCGAATCAGCTGTCATCCGTTTTAATCGTGAACATTAGCCGTAAGGAGCCGAACATCATGGTAAGCAAATTCAAAGTCGGCGATCACGTCACCTGGAACTCGGAAGCCGGACACGTCAGCGGAAAGATCATCAAAGTGCATACAAAAGACGTCGACTACAAGGGCTATACGCATCATGCGAGCGAGGATGAGCCGCAATATGAGATCAAGAGCGACAAGACCGACCACATCGCGATGCATAAAGGGTCGGCGTTAAAAAAAATAAATGCCTGAGACACTACTGGTAGTTTCACCGCAGGCACGCCCCGTAGGTAACGGAGATATAAAAAGCATTGGTGAGTTTGGGCTAACGCCGGACGTTCTGGTAACTTAATGCGAGAAACAGAATATCCTACCCTTGAAGCGTTGTTGGCTGCGGTGCGCGATTGCCGCGTTTGCGAGGACAAGTTGCCGCTGG
>JBDSOQ010000076.1:0-3036 GCA_039914755.1 Nitrosospira sp.
TTCTGTTTCTTGCAGCCGCCTGCATGTCATCCGCTGTATTCGCGCAAACAGATAGCGAACTGAGGAAGAGGCTGGAAACCTTGGAGGCCAGGATTGCAGAGCTGGAAGGACGCCTGGAGAGTAAAGGCAGCCATGGTACCGAAATCGGAAGTCACGGCGTTGACAGGGGAAATTCCCGTGATGGCGCAATCTCGAAACAACGTTCATCCACCGCGCTTACGCGAGTAGATCATGAGCTTGAGAGGAAGCCGGAAGCCTTGAGGTTCCAGGCCGCAGACCTGGAAGGAATCCTGGAAGATAAGGGATGGCATGATACCGAAGACGAGGGTCACCACTTTGGCAGGAAAAAATTTCATGGTGGCGTGACCTTGAAGCAGGATGCATTTTTTGGTTTCCAAACCATACTCGATGCAGAGTATGAAGTTGCCGACAATATCGACTTTACCTTTTATAGCTGGCTTTGGACCAGTCCCAATTTCGGCCGCAGCCGGGTGATTTCCGGTCCGCAAGGTACTCAGGTTGATGCCGGTGGTAACGGACTCTGGACTGAAGTTGGCATGGGCTTGAATTTTCGCTTTCTCAATGACGCATTAACGATCAATCCCCAGGTCGGCATGCTGAATGGCGCCCTGCTCTCCAGCCGAATTGTCGGCAGGGGCATCCGGGCTGCGGAAGGTGTGGTGCCCAGTATGACGCTTACCTACAACGACGATTTTTTTACTGGACAGATGTATCTTGCCTACTATTTGGCCATTCGCGATGAGCGGGCAAGGGATTTCATCCATAACTGGGTCAACGTCGGCATCAAACCCGCGCTGTTCAATTTTAAAAACGTACCGGTCAGTTCCATTGGCGTTCACTGGGAACACCTGCGATTTCATAAAGACCGAATCGAAGGAAATACCGGGACGGTTTACAACTGGATAGGCCCCTATATCGAGTTTGCGCTGCCCATGAGCCTTGCCCTGCGTTTCGCGGCTGGCGCTGATCTCAAAGGTGAAGTGTCCAAAGAATTTTATCAGGCCAGCATCAAGCTCCATTTTTAAAATTGTACGCAAAGCGGGCGCGCGGGTTGCTCAGTGGAGGCCATCGGGTAGATGCCGCGCGCGGACACAATATCTGGCATATCTATATCGCAGATGAGCATGGTCATTACACCAAGGTTGCCTCGCTATCCATACATCGCATATTAACTGCGGGATCTCGATATCGATGCTGTATGCATCGATATGCGCAGCCATGATGAAACTGCCCAGCCATTGGCGGAGGGAAGGACGGGAAACGTGACCAAGTTCAGGCAGGCACAAACGGCTCAGGTGCAGGCAGTCGACCTGGTGCACCAGGTGATCCCCGGCGTCCACGTCGGGATCGCCGGTCTTGAGGCCGAATGGCGGCTCCGGCCGCTGAAGATGCAGGAAAAAATAGATCATATGACAAGCGCGGAGCTACAAGCCGTGATAGCGGAATTGCGGCCGCCGGATGTATGCGATCTGGTGGAGCGTGATCACGACATACTGGCGGCCCGGCAGGCCTGTGATTCGTTGGCGGAGCAGTTGCGGCAGGCCAGGATGGATGAAACGAATGCAAGCCGCCAGATGGACAACTGGCGATCTGCCCACCCGTTTCGGGCCATAATTCATGATCTCGGGCTGATGCCCTCCAGATTTCTTGCCGAGCGCGAAGAAATCAGAGTCGGAGCCGAGGCAGAAGTACTAAAGCTGGCCTCGCGTGTTCATGACGCTGCGGAGCATGCCGCGAACAGGGAAAACGAGGTTGAAGCTCGTATACGGCTGGAACAGGCGCCGGTGCGTGATTATATGGCCGAGCTGGAGCGTCTCAAACAGCAGAAGGCTGCGCGGGAAGTGGCCCAGCGGTGGCAAACACAAGAGTTGGACGATGCCCTGGTAGCGTTCACAACGCATGCGCTCAAGCGCGAGATGAGAGCTTATGGCTACGGCGATGGCGGTACTCACTGGCAAGCCTTGCCCGAATCGTTGCGCATCACCATTGACAATTTCAATCGGCTGCCCAGAGAGACCCGACCGGCGGTATTGGAGGAAGATGCAAAAAAACTCATGCAGGAGCTATGCCTGAGCGGGGAACAGGGCTTGGATCAGGGGAATGTATCCCTGACCATGACAAGCCAAAGCGTACGACGCAGCGGCTGGCGTGGTCTGTAACAGCGGGCAAATCCGTCTTGAATCTTTCGCGGCCCGAAAATTGTGCTGTGCGGAAATCTGTGATTCCGATCGACGCCATGCCTGTTCGGGCTGCGGGATATCCACTTTGGGCAAAGCTGCCGGATGTGACCTTGACAATCCCGTCATGCCCGCTGCATCTAAACGGATGGATTTGCCTCACTTTGGGCTTCATTCATAAATTTCTCGAATCTATCTGCCGGCAGCGGTTCGGAGAACAGATTGCCCTGCCCGTAATCGCACCCGGCGAGAGCCAGAAGGTCGCGCTGTTCTAACGTCTCTATCCCTTCAGCGATCACTTTTATCCCCAGCTTATGTGCCATCACAATGATGGCCTCGCATAGTGCCAGATCATCGGAATCCGGAGCCAAGCTTTGTACAAAGGATTGGTCTATCTTCAGGTGATCGATGTCGAATTTCTTGAGATAACTCAAGGAGGAATAACCGGTTCCAAAATCATCCATTGAAACCTCGATGCCTGCCTCCCTGAAGCTACGCAGCTTCGAGGTAACGTCGGGGCTGACGTCCATCAGCAAACCTTCAGTAATCTCGATGGCGATACTTTGCCCGGGCAACTCCAGTTCCTGTAAAAAATCAAGCCATGGCTTGTGGAGATCGACATTCTTGCGAAACTGCACAGGAGAAGTATTGATGCTGATCTGAAATGGAGCAGAGTGCGATGCACGCCAAACCTTGGCTTGCTGCGCTGCCATCCGAAATACCCAGTCGCCGATATCGATGATCATTCCGGTTTCTTCCGCGATGGAAATAAAATCGACGGGGCTTACGAGGCCGAGCTTTGGGTGGTGCCAGCGCAACAATGCTTCAGCCTTATGGA
>JBDSOQ010000136.1:0-3564 GCA_039914755.1 Nitrosospira sp.
GCGCGGCTGACCGAGCTACCTGTCGCTCCCATCGCCGCTGCGCCCCGCCCGGAATCCAAGGCAGTTTCAGGTAACAGATATTGCGCTTGCGCACCTTGGCGCTATCGGATTTACGCCTGCTGTGCAATTTTCGATACACGGTGGATATGTTAAACTCGGCGCATCGATTTGGCGAGAAAACGAAATGTCCGGTAATACCCTCGGCAAGCTTTTTTGCGTTACTTCTTTTGGCGAATCGCATGGTCCCGCGATAGGTTGCGTCGTCGATGGTTGCCCGCCGGGGATGGAGTTATCCGCCGAACATATCCAGCAGGATCTGGACCGGCGCAAACCCGGTACCTCGCGCCACGTGACCCAGCGGCGGGAATCGGACACAGTCGAGATTCTCTCCGGGGTGTTCGAGGGCAAGACCACAGGTACCCCGATTGCGCTACTGATCCGAAACGAGGATCAGCGCAGCAAGGATTACAGCAAAATCATGGATACCTTCCGGCCCGGCCATGCGGACTATGTTTATTGGCAAAAATACGGGATACGCGACTACCGCGGCGGTGGACGCGCCTCTGCCCGCGAAACCGCGGTAAGGGTAGCGGCGGGGGCAATCGCGAGGAAATGGCTGTACACAAGATATGGCACGGTAATACGCGGATTCATGGCGCAGTTGGGACCCCTGGAGATTCCGTTCAAACGATGGGATGAGGTTGGGCAAAATCCATTTTTTGCCGCCGATCCCGATCTGGTGCCCAGCCTGGAAGAATTCATGGATAAGCTGCGCAAATCCGGCGACTCTGTCGGTGCGAAGATCTGTGTCGTGGCGGAAGGCGTGCCGGTAGGCTGGGGAGAGCCGGTATATGATCGCCTGGATGCGGAAATCGCTTACGCCATGATGAGCATCAATGCGGTAAAAGGTGTCGAAATCGGGGCCGGGTTTGCTGCCGTGGCCCAGAAGGGAACCGAACACTCTGACGAGATTACTCCCGGTGGATTTTTGAGCAACAATTCGGGCGGTATAGTGGGCGGGATTTCTACCGGTCAGGAAATCGTTGTGAATATCGCTGTCAAGCCGACCTCCAGCATCCGTCTGGGACGACGCTCGGTCGATAAGGCCGGGAATCCGGCCCTGGTGGAAACTCACGGCAGGCACGACCCCTGTGTAGGTATTCGTGCCACGCCCATCGCGGAGGCAATGCTGGCCCTGGTACTGATGGATCACGCCTTGCGCCATCGCGCGCAAAATGCGGATGTAGCGTGCGAAACGCCAAAAATTCCCGGTAAAATCGATCTTGAAGAAGCCAGTTCAGCCAACGCCGAGTTAAAACCGGAACTGAAGGAAAACCCCGACCCTGAAGAAGCCTGAGATGGGTTACGCAGGTCAGCTGTTTCTCTTCATCGTCCCCGATCCGGCGCTCGTAATGCTCTGCATGTGTCCTGAACCGGCCACTGCTTGATCTTTTGCCGTTGCTCCAGCGTTGTGTTCCTCAAGGTGAGCCGAACGGGATCGCTATAGGCTACATCTATAAAAAATCCTTGAACGGCGAATCATGCGCCGGGATCGGCGCTCCTATAAAAAAACCTTGCGCGTAATCTATTTGCATTTTCTCAAGAAGAGATAAAGTCGCTGCGTTCTCCACGAACTCGGCTGTTGTTTTCTTCCCGAATCCCCGCGCCACATCGCATAGCGCTTTTACCAGTATCTGGTCATCTGGGCTATTCGCCAGATTGCGTATAAACGAGCCATCGATTTTCACCACATCGATGGGAAGCTGCCGTATGTAATAGAACGAAGAGAAGCCGACGCCAAAATCATCCAGTGTAAAGCTGCAGCCGAGCTTTCTAATCGTTTCCATGAGGTCTCGCGCCGCGGACAAATCTTCCAAGGCTGCCGTCTCGGTTATTTCAAACATGAAGTTTGAAGGATCCGCGTCATATTGAGTGAAAGCTTCCGTCAGGATCGATAGCAATTCGGGATCATGAAATGCATGGGCTGAAAGGTTTATCGAAAAACGGACACGCAACCCATTGTGTTGAATTTCCGCTGCTTGAGCAATGGATTTCCGTAACACCATATGATCGATGGCGTGGATAAGACCGGTTTGCTCTGCTGCCGGTATAAAGTATTGAGGAGCAAGCACCGTTCCATTATCGTCGAGCATGCGTAGCAGCACTTCGTAATGGTCAACGGTTTTATCCGCGATATGCATGATGGGCTGGAAGTAGAACAGGAATCGTTCATGCAAAAGCGCATACTCGATCTTTTCTTTCCAATATACCAGGGTATGCATGCGCTCCCGGGTCTTCTCCTCGTTTGAAAACAGATGCCACCCGCCCCGTCCTGCTTCTTTGGCCTGATACATGGCGAGATCCGCCGCCGCCAACAGGTCGTGCACGTTATTTCCATGCTCGGGAAAAACTGCAATACCAACGCTGGCGGAAGCCTTATGGCTTCGGCCATTTATGGTAATTTTTCCCTGGTTCAAGCAAGCGAGAGCATTTTTTGCGACTTCTATCGCCCCCTCCGCAGTGGTTTGAGGCAGTATCACTGCAAACTCATCGCCGCCCAGGCGCCCGAGTATGTCTACGCTGCGTACGCTGCCATGCAACATGTGCGCGATCATTTTCAGCAAAGCATCGCCCGCCTGGTGCCCGCTCGTATCGTTTATATACTTGAACTGATCCAGGTCAAAAAATAGCAGTGCACCCGAATGTCCATAGCGGGCAGCCAGATTCAGCATTTGCTCCAGTTCTTCCTGAAAGCGGCGCCGGTTATACAAGTTGGTTAAGGGATCATGGTCGGCCAGCCACGCCAACCGGCTTTCCGTGCGTTTATGTTCGGTCATGTCGAGCCCTACCGAGAGCATTGCCGGGTCATTCTCCGTATGTCGCGTCAGGCGGGAATGCAGCCAGAGAATATGCCTCGTCGATTTATCCCTGCACAGGATGTCGGCTTCATGACGCAATTGATCTCTTTGTTCAGAGCGTACCTCCTCAAGTTACGCGGGAAGATCGCGCATATCTCCATCAAGCGTGAGAAGATTGATGAATGGTGTTCCCTGCAGTTCCTTTTCCGTATATTGGATAAGCGTTTCGCCGTGAGCATTAAGTGTGAGAATTTCACCGCTGGCGTTTTGCGTCATTACAATGACTTGTGCGATATCGAGCAGATTTGTGATGAAATCCCGTTCTTTGCTTAATTCATTCATTTTTCTCGCCAATATCTGAGTCCGATCGGCGACCTGGTCTTCGAGTCTTTCCAGTTGATAGGATAGAGCCACGGCTGTTTCGTCGAGCATGCCGATTTCATCTTTCAGCCATGGTTTCTGGCCATCGGTATGAAGCTCCGACCGGAAATTCTTGAAGCTGCTCCGGGCCAGAAGCGGCAATGTGAAGGCGATGTGCTTGAGCCGCGACAATGGCCTGCTGAGAATGAAAAACAATAACAGCTCGGAAAGCATGAGCCCCACCGCCCCGATGATTATGTTCTGCTGTGTTGAACTGTGGATGGTATGCATGGTGGAGGTGATATCGGTGACGACTATAAACTGCGCCTTATCGAGCTCATCTATC
>JBDSOQ010000187.1:0-5705 GCA_039914755.1 Nitrosospira sp.
GAATAGCGACAGGCTACTGCTGCGCTGCTGCAGATCCATCCAGTTGAAATGATGGTCTATGGTAAAAATCTCACGCTCGATATAGCCTGCCTGATGTGCCCTGGCACGAATCATATCCGCAGCCTCGATAGTCAGCAGCAACTCGTCGCCGAATACCGTATAGAGCGGCGCAAGCTGCTTCCGAAGATGCTGGAAAAGGTTATCGGAGGTAATACGCATGGCATTCCTTTACGGCACGAGATCCGGCCATTCTTGCGGCGCCATTATCCTTTCGCTACCTTAACCGCTTCCAATCGCCGCATGATCTGCCCCGCGGAATCGCTTTGCATTTCTCTGACGAGCATCGCTTCCTCTCCCTCTTTCCCCACTACTTGCGCGTCGGTATAAGGGAGAATGCGACGCTGTACAATCTCGTTGGTGGGGATGAGTTCTGCTCCCTTGGCATCGACCAGGCGAAATGAAATCCGATAGAAGAGCTCAAATTCCCGCACCCGCCCGCCTCCCGATACCGACATGATTTGTTTGTTATTCGTTACACTGACAATTTCCAGTATGGCCTGGGCATCTTTTGACTTCTCAACAATGCGGGTATTCGTGCCGCCCTTGATGAGGCGCCTGAGATCGGTACCAATAGTATGCCCGGCGGGGAATGCTATATAGAGTGTTTCGAATGGCAGGTTAGCCTGGCCGCGCAACTGAAAACCACAGGCAGCCAGAAAGAAACAGAATACAACCAGCAGAACTTTTTTCATGCGACATCCTCACATTCAGTTTTCAGGAACCTCTGAACAGGTCCCGCGAAGCGCCGTTACGCCCGCACCGGAATTGTTCAGGAATTTCTTCAGACAACGATGTTCACCAACCTGCCCGGCACGATCACGATCTTCTTCACTTCGCCAGCGACGAATTTACGCACCTGCTCGCTTTCCAGCGCGAGACGCTCAATAACCGCGGACTCTGTATCCCTGGCGATGCGTATCTTGCCGCGCAGTTTGCCATTGACCTGGACTATCAGTTCAACCTCATCCTGGACAAGTGCCATGCTATCGACTTGCGGCCAGGACTGATCTAGGAGTTCGGTTCCCGGCTTAAGTTCACGCCACAGGGCATGACAGATGTGGGGAATGATGGGCGATAACAGCAATACAATGCTTTCCATCGCTTCCTGCATCAAGCTGCGCGCAGCCGGGCTGGGATCCTGCAGCTTTCCAAGCGCGTTCATTAGCTCCATCACGGCTGCGATGGCGGTATTGAAGGTATGCCGCCTGCCCAGATCGTCGCCAACCTTGGCGATAGTCTGATGCAATTGGTAACGCAAGGACCTTAGTTCCGGACCGAAGTCTTCATTTTGTGCCGGGTGGTCAATCGCTCCACCTTGCTGCATATGTTCATATACCTGCTTCCATAACCGCTTCAGAAAGCGGAATGCGCCATCTATTCCGGCATCCGCCCATTCAAGGGTCTGCTCGGGCGGGCTCGCGAACATCATGAACAGCCGTGCGGTATCGGCCCCATATTGTTCCACCAGTTTTTGCGGGTCGACGCCGTTATTCCTGGATTTCGACATGGTACCGATTCCGCCCAACTCCACCGGTTTACCATCCGCACGCAGCAATGCGCCAATACGCCGGCCTTGCTCATCGGTTTGAATATCCACGTCCGTCGGATTGAAATATACGATACGCCCGGTTTCCGTTTTTCGAAACATGATCTCGTTCAGAACCATGCCTTGAGTCAGCAGGTTGGCGAATGGCTCGTCGAACGCGACCAGCCCGAGATCGTGCATGACCTTGCTCCAGAAGCGAGAATAGAGAAGATGCAGGATAGCGTGTTCGATGCCGCCGATGTACTGGTCCACCGGCAGCCAGTAATCCACACGCCTATCGACCATGCTCTTGTTCTGGCCGGCACAGGCGTAGCGGATGTAATACCATGACGAATCGACAAAAGTATCCATGGTGTCTGTTTCCCGCCGCGCCGACTTGCCACAGCGAGGACACTGGCATGCGTAAAATGACGGGGTCTTCGCCAACGGGTTGCCAGACCCGTCCGGCACAAGGTTGTCCGGCAGCACGACGGGAAGCTGGTCATCGGGTACCGGTACCACACCACACGCATCACAATAAATAAGAGGAATAGGACAGCCCCAGTAGCGCTGGCGTGAAATGCCCCAGTCGCGGAGACGGTAGTGCACACGTTTTTCACCCAACCCCTTATGTTTCAACGCCGCCGCGATCGCATCCACCGCCGCCTGAAATACAAGACCGGAAAATTCGCCTGAATCAAACGTAAGACCGTACTCCACGTACGCCTGCGTAAGCGGCATACCCAGATCGGAATCAACCGGTTTGATCACCGGCTTGATCGGTAGCGAATATTTTGTCGCGAACTCGAAATCACGTTCGTCGTGCGCCGGCACCGCCATTACCGCGCCTTCGCCGTAACCCATGAGTACGTAATTGGCTATCCATACCGGAAGTCTTGCTCCCGTCAGCGGATGGATGACAAACAGCCCTGTGTCCATCCCTTTCTTTTCCTGGGTCGCGAGTTCCGCCTCCATGGTGCCGCCATGCTTGCACACCTCGATGAACTCAGCGAGGTCGGGCCTGTTTTCCGCCGCGTATAACGCAACTGGATGCTCCGCCGCCACAGCAACGTACGTTACGCCCAGCAGTGTATCCGCGCGCGTGGTAAAAACCTTCAGCGCCTGGGGCGTGCCGGATGCGGCATCGGCAGGAAACGTCACGTCGACCCCGAAACTCTTGCCGATCCAGTTGGCCTGCATGGTCTTTACCCGTTCAGGCCAACCGGGAAGCGTATCCAATGTGTCCAGCAGCTCATCGGCATACGCAGTAATTTTCATGTAATACATAGGGATTTCGCGCTTTTCCACCAAGGCGCCGGTGCGCCAGCCCCGTCCGTCTATGACCTGCTCATTGGCCAGCACCGTCTGATCCACCGGGTCCCAGTTGACCGTGCCGGTCGTTCTGTAAGCCAGTCCTTTTTCCAGCATTCGCAGAAACAGCCATTGATTCCACCGGTAGTACTCCGGACTGCAGGTTGCGAGCTCGCGGCTCCAGTCGATGGCGAGCCCCAGACTCTGCAGCTGCTTGCGCATGTAAGCGATGTTATCGTGCGTCCACTTCGCCGGCGGTACATTGTTCTGCATCGCCGCATTCTCCGCGGGTAGACCGAAAGCATCCCAGCCCATGGGTTGCAGAACGTTGTAACCGAGCATACGGCGATAGCGTGACAGCACGTCGCCAATCGTATAATTGCGTACGTGCCCCATGTGCAGCTTGCCCGATGGATAGGGAAACATGGAGAGGCAGTAATATTTTTGCTTTTCGGGGATCTCTACGGCTCTGAACACAGCGGTATCGTTCCAGTGCCGCTGGGCTTCCGCTTCGATTTCCTGTGGGTGATATTTTTCCTGCATAAAATTTCGGCTTTCCTGCCACAAAACATGGAATTATACCGCGATCCAAAATTCCCCACGTTACGCATGTTGATTTACATCGAGATAAAAATTGCAGATCACGCGTTGCGATGCGCCATGTGCTCTCGCACGTTTCATCAAATACAATCTGACGAATTCATCCGGGCAAAGGATTAGAGGCGAACGCTGTTCGTCAGCCGGCGCTGGCTCCAACCGCTGCGGCGCTCTTGTCGGGACCGCCGTTTTACTGGATTATGAGCGTCAGCCTGAAATCGCCACGCAGCAGATTGAGAACGATGACATCTTTACTCGTTTGCAACACCGCCAGAAATTCCTGTACCGTGTGGACCTTTCTACGGTTGACCCCGACAATGATATCGCCAGGCCTCAGACCATGCAGCCAGGCGGGGCTGTTTGCATCTGCCCTGGTCACCAGCACACCTTCCACCTTCCCGCGTGACGACCCGCTTTTGAGATTAGCCACCGTTGCGCCGGCGAGTTGAGGCACTGTTTCCGCCTCGGTGCCGGATTCATCGAGCGGCTTTGCGATCTTGACCTTCGCGTTAATAACTTTACCTTCCCTCAAGAGCCTTAGATTTATCGTTTCGCCGATTGGCGTCATCCCTATCTTGTTGCGCAAATCAACGGAATTCCTCACGGGCCTCCCATTGACCGCCGTTACCACGTCACGAAGCCTCAAGCCTGCCTTTTCCGCTGTCGAGTTGGGCTCGACCGTGCTGATGATCGCACCTTCGGTGGAACCCAGCCCGAGGGATGCGGCCAGGTCGTAGGTGATGTCTTCGCCGCTCGCGCCCAGCCTGCCTCGGCGCACTTCACCAAAACGCACGATCTGATCGAGCACGGCCTTGACCATGACGCTGGGTATCGCGAGGCCGATGCCCACGCTGGCGCCGGATGGGCCTACGATAGCTGTGTTGATACCGATCAGCTCCCCCTTGAGATCGACCAGCGCGCCCCCGGAATTACCCGGATTGATGGAAGCATCGGTCTGTATGAAATCCTCATAACCCTCGATATCGAGCCCGCTTCTTCCCAGCGCACTCACGATACCCGAGGTCACGGTCTGCCCCAGCCCGAATGGATTGCCGATCGCAACCACGAAGTCTCCGACGTCGAGCAGTTCGGAATCGCCAAGACGTAAAGCCTGCAGACCCTTTGCCTCGATCTGCAGCACGGCGATGTCCGTGCCTGGGTCCGTTCCCACCAGCCTTGCCTGAAACTGGCGTCGATCCTTGAGCGTGACCATCACCTGCCGGGCATTCTTTATCACATGATAGTTTGTCACGACATAACCGTTTGCTGCATCCACGATAACGCCGGATCCAGCGCTACGCTCGGGGCGCGCCGCCTGGTCGGGAAGATCGAAAAAACGGCGGAAAAACGGGTCGCGAAACAATGGATTGTCTTCGATGGCAGAAGGCGTCAGCACGGAAATATTGACGACCGCCGGGGTCACGTCATGAAGTAGTGGCGCCAGCGTAGGCAGACCATTCTTGCTGTTGGTGAACGGCACAGCGGAGTAGCCGGGCAATGCCGCCGCCAGCAAAGCAATGAAACTGGTGTGGAATAAAATAATCCTGAAGGACTTTTGCATTGATGGGTCGGGGTACTTTTGGTGGGGTCAAGCGAAATATCTATTCATTCAACTCAGTGCTCAGACTCAACATCTCTTCCACGCCAGTCTCGAATATTTCCGGGTCGAAAGCCTTGTCGCCGTCCGCAACAGGCCCGCTTCCAGTCTTGAGCCCGTGAAAATCATAGAACGCAGGATCTGCCAGATGTGAAGGCTGGATATTCTGCAATGCGGTGAACATGGTTTCCAGCCTGCCGGGAAATTTTTTATCCCATTGCTGCAGCATTTCCTTCACCGCTTGGCGCTGAAGATTTTTCTGCGCTCCGCACAGGTTGCAAGGAATGATGGGAAAATCTTCTATCTCGGCATAAGCCGCCAGATCCTTCTCCTTACAATAGGCCAATGGACGGATCACGATATGCCGCCCATCATCGCTCACCAGCTTGGGCGGCATGGTCTTCAGCTTGCCGCCATAGAACAGGTTGAGGAACAGCGTCTCGAGAATGTCGTCCCTATGGTGTCCCAGCGCAATCTTGGTCGCACCTAGTTCGCCGGCAACACGGTAGAGTACACCGCGGCGCAAGCGCGAGCAGAGACTGCAGGTGGTTTTACCTTCCGCAATGACGCGTTTCACCACGCTGTAGGTATCCTGTTCGACAATCTGAAAGGGCA
>JBDSOQ010000193.1:0-1990 GCA_039914755.1 Nitrosospira sp.
ACCGCCGCAACAGGCCTGGAAATCCTGAAAAATCAGCGGCCTGATGTGATAGTAAGCGATATCGGCATGCCGGAAAAGGATGGATACCAATTCATCCGCGAAGTAAGAAGTCTTCCCGCAACTCACGGGGGAAAAACGCCTGCCATTGCCTTAAGCGCATTTGCCCATTCCGAGGATCGGACGAGAGCGATAACTGCCGGTTATCAGATGCATCTCTCGAAACCCGTTGAATCGCATGAACTGGTTGCTGCCATTGAAAATCTGACCGGATGGATGCAAAAGCCAAACGTGCAAGGACATAATTAGCCGGTCTTATTTTGAATCGGCCCCTTCCGCACGAGAATTCACCCGCCACGACATTGCTTGGCCTCACGCAAAACCTGCATGGGAAAATAGCCGGGGTTTATATCAGCCATTTCCACCATAAATCGACCATGAGCAGCCGACTATGCGCCGTTTGATTCTGCTCGGCGTGCTTGCCCTGTTTTCCTGCATCGCGGCGATATTGCTTGTCGCCGTGGGTGTCGGCGAACTTTTATCAGGCGCGACGCCTACCGCCGTCAACACGCTATCAACCGACTTTCCGGTCGAGCCAGTACAAATACCCGTCAGTACGCATTCAAGGGAGGAGAATTCCGGCGTGCACGGTTGGCTGGCGCGGGGAACCCGAGGTGACGGTGCCGTGTTGCTTGTTCATTCGATCCGGAGCAATCGCGTCGAAATGCTGAGCCGTGCCAAGTTCCTGAATGAGCAAGGGTACAACGTTCTCCTCATCGATCTCCAGGCACATGGCGAAACACCGGGAGACCGGATCACCTTTGGCTTGCGCGAGTCGGAAGACGTGGAAGCCGCAGTAGCCTATCTGCGTAATACTTTCCCCGGCGAACGGATCGCAGCCATCGGGGTCTCGCTAGGGGCGGCCGCAATCGTGCTCGCGAAAAATCCGTTGCGGCTTGACGCAGTGGTGCTCGAATCGCTCCATCCTACCATCAAGGAAGCCGTCGAAAACCGCTTGAGGCTCCATCTCGGGCAGATCGGCCCCGTTTTTTCTCCACTCCTGCTGTCACAGCTATCGTTTCGTCTGAACGCCTCTCCCGATGAGCTGAACCCCATCAGCCGGATAGGCGATCTCAACGCACCATTACTGCTGATTTCCGGCACCGACGATCAGCATACGACAATGGCGGAAGCCGAACGTCTATTTGATGCCGCTCGGCAACCGAAAGAAATCTGGATCGTCCCTGGAGGGGGACATTTCAATATGCATGCCTATGCGGGTAAAGAATACGAGAATCGTATATCCGATTTTCTTCAATGGTACCTGCGCAAGGGGGATTAATTTACCTGGGGCTGAGCCATATCCAACGAGTTGGCACAATGAAATCCTGGCGTTCCCGTTCCTAAGGTGGCTAAAGCGGCGTCAGAAAAGAAACTCCACCCGCGCCCACCGCTGTGCCATCCCGAAGCCGTTGCGCAAACCGATTCCCTTGCGTTTCACTGTCATCACCAATAACACGTCCCATTCTGCTCTTATGGAAGCTCGATAGCTGCTTCCCGAACGGAATGACAACTCGCCTATCGTTCCCGTACAACGTGTCATGCAGCTTCGGCAGTTCATGCCAAGGCGCGGTAGGTCTTGTATGGTGTACGTTGTGATAGCCGAAGTTGAGGGTAAGAAGATTCAGCCACGGGTGGCGAGTCGAGATCAGATTGCTGAACGTATGGGATTCCTCATAACCCCGGTCGCCTCTATGCCTTGAGAGATCGGCATTGCTGCCGAGCGCCGGAACAAGATCGTAATTGTGTTGTAGCGCATCCATGAAGCGCAAAATTGTCAGGAATATTGCGTAGGCCAGTAAATAGCACACATAAGCCAGTGGCGAATGCAGGAATACCATCAGAAGCAGGCTGAAACGAATAACGGTTATCCAAATTACTCGGGCCCGCTGGTCCTTTTTTTCCTTGAAGATAAATGGCGCGAGGATGAGCA
>JBDSOQ010000034.1:0-6548 GCA_039914755.1 Nitrosospira sp.
GGTAATCACGCTGTCGCTATTGCAGCGGCTGCAGTCGCGCGATCCCGATTCGTTCTCCAACAAATTGCTGTCGGCGTTGCGCAACCAGTTCGGTGGACATGATATAAAAAAGGAATAATTGCGCAATCCCCAATGCGCCCTGCTGTTTGCGCGCCTTCGTTGGTTCACGCTGCACTAATCCCAGAAGTAAGTCGGGCTGCGCTTGACGTCAATTTAACGATCGTCGGGCGCAGCCCGACCTACTCACGATATCGACGCCTTTCTATTGTTGACCCTACCTGAATCAATCCGCCGTTGTCTTCAACATAGCGAATGCGCTCTGCTTTTTGCGCGCCGTCGCCCGTTCACGCTGCACGGATAACGCCGTAGTGCGGGCTCTGCCCGCCATCGTTTCTTTGACCGTCGGGCGCAGCCCGACCTACTTTCCCATTGTAGAAATAGACAGGCTTAGGTGCCTGCGCAACCCTGGCCCGAAAGCGCTTGCGCATTATCAATGTTTGCTTGAAGTTGACAGGGATCAATTCTAATGATACTTTTAACATGAATAAGTTGACAAAGATTTATTCTTCACATAATCTTCATATCAAGAGCATGAAAAATCAACGCCCGCTTTGCAATGCGAAGAATAGGAGGTGTAATGATGAATGCGAAACAAATCGTTACTGCTTTATCTCTACTCAGCCTTTTTTTCCTGTTGAGCCCCGCCGCATCCGCCGCAGGGGATATTGATATCACCACCGCTGCCCAGAATGCCACAACTCGAAGCGACCATGAAGCTGTGGCAGCCTATTACGAAGACTCAGCCCGGGAAATACAGGCAAAAGAGCAAGAACAAAAACAATTACTTGAAGAATATGAAAGCAAAAGCTACCTATATGGTAGACAGACCCAGGACCTGCAATCCCACGCTTATGCGCTAGTGCGTAAGTATGAGAAAGAGGCAAAAATCAATATAAAAGAAGCCGCCCTGCATCGGCAGATGGCAGCGAGTGCTGAAGAAAATGGTTACTCTGTGCCTCAATTGGAAAAATTGAGTATTGCGCACGGGCTTCATCAGGCTACCGTTTCTGAAGAATAGCAGTAAAAGCAATGTATTAAGAACGTAGTGTATGGCATTACAATAGCTTTAAATTGTAGTTCGACTTTCTCACTTTCTCTTATTTTCATGGGCAGCTTTGCTACCATAGCGTAATCTCGAAGCTACCCCATAAGCCCTTCCCGCTACGATAAGCTCCGAGTGCTCCCTCCTCGGCCCGCTTCAATCTGCTTCAGTCCGCCCTCGATCCCTAGGTTCCATCTCATGGTCCGTCCATAACCTCGGTATATCTGCACAGTGTGGCACTTTAAACATACCAAGGTTGACGATGCCATACCCATCAGGTAGGCTTCGAGTCAAGGAATATTCTGGCGTAAATTTCGTCGAAACTTCAGTTCTGGCGTCCGTAAAAAACGGATATGAAATGAAAACGATAAATATATTTGCCGCGTTGTCCCTGTTTGGCTTGCTGGCCTCATTGAGTTCGCCCGTAACAGCAACCGTCGATAATTCCGAAATCCCGTCCGGGCAGGATCCCCCGGCCGGAAGCGATCACGAAGCCATAGCGAAATGCTATGAAGATAAGGCAAAAAAGCGACATGAAATTGTGGCCAAATACTACGAAGACGAGGCAAGGAAGGCACAGGCAAAGACGAGGGAACTGAAACTGTTGCTTGAGCATTACGGGGAAAAAAGCTATCTCTACGGAAAAAAAGCTCAGGATCTGCAAGCGCATACCATGGCGTTAGTACGCAAGCATGAGCAAGCCGCGAAGGCAGATGCGAGGGAAGCTGCTATTCATCGGCAAATCGCCTTACAACTTAAAGAAAAACATCACGCCGCCGCATCCAACGTACAGAAATTCAGCGTCGTAAATGAATCCCACTAGCGAATTCAACTGAATAACCGAGGCTTTCCCGTTGGGCCGAGCAAGTTCGGCTAGCGTAGCGCGCAATGCATTGGCTGTCTCCTGCCCTATTCCGCCCTATTGAAATGGCGAGCCTGAAATTACCGGAGACATGATAGTGAGTAATCCGTTTCACAATGATAACCTCGGCAAATTGATTCTCCGCGTTACGGTTGGAATGCTGATGCTGTTCCATGGGGTACATAAAATACTCAATCCAGGTTCTCTCGACTTCATCAGCAAGCAACTCACCAGCCATAGTCTACCTCAGGCTTTTGCTTATGGCGTTTATCTGGGGGAGGTTATCGCACCGTTAATGCTAATCCTGGGGATTTTTTCACGCCTTGGCGGTTTGCTCGTTTTCGGTAATATGGTGTTTGCACTTTTTCTGGCACACCGCAGCCAGCTGTTTACTTTGACGACTTCAGGCGGCTGGGCGCTCGAATTGCAGGGTTTTTATTTATTTTCCGGCCTCGCCGTATTATTCCTGGGCAGCGGCCGGATGGCGATCAGACCGGATTAGTGTGTTAGCATAGCCAGCTCTACCATTCAGTTTAAGTTGTTTACAAGATCAATCAGCACAGGTAATTACAGCCATGAGCATCGTCAATTCGGAAAAATACCGCTGGCATGGATTCGCCGATCTGCCGGCTTTACAGGAAGCAGCGCTGGGCGCTATTCTCGACGGGGCGTCGACGGCGATACAGGAACGCGGGCGTTTCAATCTCGTGCTGGCTGGGGGTGAAACACCGCGCGGAATTTATCAGCGGCTGCGATCGGCTCCCACGGATTGGACTGCCTGGCACATCTATTTTGGCGATGAGCGCTGCATGCCGCCCACGGTGGAAGAGTTGAATTTTCGTATGGCCGGGGAAGCATGGCTCGATCATGTGTCTATTCCTCCAAGCCAGATACATGCAATACCGAGCGAGACTCGCGCGGATAAAGCAGCTAATGAATATGCACAAACCCTACGGGGCGTTGACATGTTCGATCTGACCCTGCTTGGGCTCGGGGAAGATGGTCATACTGCCAGCCTGTTCCCCGGTAACGAGTGGGGAACCGCTTCGGATTCCCCCGATACACTGGCGATTTTCAATTCGCCCAAACGACCACCTCAGCGCGTATCGCTTAGCGCCGCGCGGCTAAGCCGTTCGCGTCAGATAATTTTTCTGGTGAGTGGCGCGTCGAAGCATAAAGCAGTGGCAAGGTGGCGCGCTGGAGAGAGTATCCCCGCGCGAGCGATAATGGGCGAAACGGGTGTCGATGTGTTGGTGGAGTCTGCTCTATTGCAGCCGCTTGCGGGGATAACGCATTAGGTCCGCGCCAGAAGAGAAAGGCAAAAAAAAGGAGTAGAAACTACTCCTTTTTAGGCAAGAACCTGAATCGACAAAGATCTCCGCCACGAGCCATGCATTCGTGCTGCTCGACCTTGGAATCGGTAAACGTTTCCATCAGGCCCTTATCCAGGTGGCATATTTCCAGATCTTTTACTGCCATTTGGTGAAAGACACAGTTATCGGCTTCAATAACCCCCTCGCCACCCGGCAATGTCGCATTTCTCGCATTGTAACCGAGCTGATCCATTACCTCGGCAAGCTTTTGGACCTTTTCCTGTTGCGTGGTCAATTCCGGGTACTGGCTTCGTATCTGCCGTGCGATGCCTGCACCGATTTCGTTCAGCCGCTTACCCGTGTTTTCCGCGCCTTCTTCACGCTGAACCGATGCAAGCACCAGTTGCGCAAGCCAGGAATATTGACGTGGAAAACTTTCCTGACCAAGCTCGGTGAGAACGTAAAGTTGCTGAGGGCGGCCTCCGCCAGATGGACGCGTAACACCTGTCGCAATTAATCCTACCGCTTGCAGGGACGCGAGGTGCTGTCGCACGGCATTTCGGGTAATTTCAAGCCCTTTGGAAAGCTCATCCACACTCATGCCAGATCTGTTCCCACGCAATAGCTTGAGTAGTTGCTTTTGGCGTGCACCCATTTTATTAACCATTTGGTTGTACCTCCTTCCCCCCCGTCTGTATCAGGAAATCGAAAAGCGTTTTATGACACATTTATCACTATACGCTATCTTAATACACTTTACACATAAAATAGTTGACAATCTCATGCTTGTTCCATACAATTTTTTCACACGATAATTTATTGTAGCCCTTGCTTCGCATCTTTTGGAGCGGTCGCTCGATTCTAAAGGAGAGCCCGGCATGAAAACAAGAAATTTATTCGCAGCCTTATCCCTCAGCTTATTGGCCGCCTGCGTTCAGATAAGCCCACACGAAGCCCTTCAAAACACCAATATCAGAAAAGCTTCCCAGAACGCCAGAACACGCAGCGATCATGATGCCTTGACGCAGTATTTTGAAAATACCGCGAAAGAAATGCAGACGAAAGTAAAGGAGCAAAAGAAATTACTTGAGCACTATGAAGAGAAAAGCTATCTCTATGGTCGGCGAGCTCAGGATTTGAAATCACATACTTCTGCCTTGGTTCGTAAATATGAAGCAAATGCGGAAGAGAGCATAAAAGAAGCCGCGGCGCATCGGCGAATGGCAGCAGAACAGGCACAACGTGAATTTGCCGCCCGTAAAGGGCAAATTGTAGACGCTGCCACGCCAAACCCTAATTCCAATTAGGCTCCAGCCAGACACGCGCGAAATCGCCATGAAACATGCCGGGCTAGTCCGGCACTTTCAGTCTCTCCATGCCGGAAATTTCGGCAAGCCCAGGAAAAAATTCATATCGTGGTTGGGCCAAAGCTGTGCATTTTCTGTGCGAGCAAGCGCCTTTAGCTTACGAATGCTCGCTAATGCCAGTGCTTCGTTATCCTGCCAGCAGTATCCTGGCGCAACCTCCTCGTCCAGGTTTTCCACCAGGTCGGCTGCATCCCCACACAAGATGACCGGCTGCCCTTTTTGCAGCTCGATGAATAACGACATATGTCCGGCCGTATGCCCGGGGCTGGCAACCGCCTGGACGCCAGGGGTCAACATATACTCACCCGTCATTATCTTCCACTGCTCCGCACTCGCCAGCTCATCGGTAAACACGCTGCCATCCTGTCCGGTACGCGCTGCCGCCACCTCCTCAGCCTGAACATGCACCTCGCAGCCGGGCAGGTCGCACAGGCCGCCTGCGTGGTCGAAATGCAAATGCCCGATAAACACGACATCGATATCGGAGGGTTCGAGCCCCAATCGTGCCAGATAGTGAGGGATACGTTGGTCTTCCTCCATCGCAGGCGGTTCGAATGAATGACGCATGGGTTCGAAATATTTTGTGCGAAGTGCTGGGTCAGCAAGCTTACGATAGTCGCAACCGACATCGTAGAGGATGCGTCCATTTGGCGTTTCAATCAAATAGGCAAGAATCGGCGCATCGATAAATCTGCCATGGCCACGGTTGCGTGTCGAGATTGTCTTTTCGTAGCGATGCGTGCCTGTCAGCAGTGGCCAAATCTTCGTATCGCGAGGCATATTAAATTCCCATTGTCTCTAGACCTTGCCAATGCGAATTCACGACCTCAGTTAATTTCAATGGTGTTCAGTCTCGAATGCCGAGTGTTCTGACTGTTCCGGGTGTTCCGGGTGTTCCGGGTGTTCGGCGGTTTCGTCAATACTTGAATGATTCATCTTGCCGAATATCAGATGAGCGGAAAAATTCAATCCCAAAGGCACCAGCAATGCAACCACCAGCAATGCCACCAGTGCGGTGTTAACGCTTACGTCGATTTCTCCGCGCGCTATTTTCCTGAGAACCCATATAGCCAGACAAAGCAATCCAGTCAGGACTACAACGCTAAAGATAATCAAACCGCTATCAGCCATGGTTTACCCATTTTGATCGACAATATTACCGTAATTATCGGTTATGCCCAAAATTACGGTTTAGCGTGCCATGATATGCTGAATGCAACCAGAAAACAGCAATGTCGAAACCGGATAAGCTCAAATGACACGGCTTGATCGAATCGGCCAGAAAACCTATCTTAAACTTGGACTTGAGGGAAAGCTTGCGATTGACATCCTTGATTATCCCCTTTAGTATTAACCCCGGATTCGCGCGGGGCGAACTCCGGAATAAAAACATATGCAGAATTACAATTCTAACGATGAGTAGATCGCTCATCGTTAATCTGGTCGCGTTCAAGGTGTTTTTTCCTTTGGCCAGGATGTCGCGAATTGTAAGTACCGTTAAGCAAGAGCGGCTGCTATTTCATTAAAACGTAACGTATAGTAAAGGAAAGTGATTATGAAAAAAACCATAACGATGTTTGCGAGCCTGGCTTTGGGGTTGCTGTTAGTAGGAACTGCGCAAGCAAACGAGCAAAAATTCAAGGTAGTTATCAATGCTTATGACACTACAATTCCTGAGCTCAATATTGAAGGTGTGACAGTCAAGAACATTCGCGCGTTCAACGTTATCAACGCACCCGAGACCTTGGTTGTGAAAAAGAATACCAAGGTAACGATCACCGTAGAGAACAAATCTCCCATCAGCGAGGGATTTTCCATTGACGAATATGGAATTAAAGAAGTACTCAAGGCCGGAGAAACAAAAGATATCACTTTGGTAGCGAAGAAGAGCGGTGCGTTTACAA
>JBDSOQ010000066.1:0-4302 GCA_039914755.1 Nitrosospira sp.
CTTCTGTTTCATATAAAATTCGATTTTCCAGGCGCGTAGCTCAGCTGGTTAGAGCACCACCTTGACATGGTGGGGGTCGTTGGTTCGAGTCCAATCGCGCCTACCAGGAACTTGGCGAGAGTATAAATAAGCCCCGGTATTCGCCGCTCAATAAACCGCCCTTGGCGGTTTTCTTTTGCGCACGCCAGGCATGGCGCACAAAAGAAACGGCCTCTTGCAAGAGGCCGTAACAACGAATTACAGAGTAGATATAATAATGCCTGAGTCTGGCTTGATTCAGGACGTCTTGCGACTACTCCGGCGGCGAACCACTGCGCCCATCAGTCCCAGGCCAGCCAACAGCATGGCATAGGTTTCGGGCTCGGGAACCGGCGCCGCAACTGTCTCGATCGAGCCGGAGTAAATACCGCCCAGTGTGCCGCTGGTGACGCCACCTATCATGAGATATGCCGGGCCGGTAATAGGTTGATCCCAAGACAAGCTGAGATGATCCTGTGTGTTACCAGCCGACGGAAGCACTACCGACTTCAGGACGTGATCATCGCCAGTTCCCTGCAATCCATCAACACCAAATGTAACCAGCGACATTGTGGACAGTACCGTTCCCAAGGTGCCTACATTCGGAATATCCAGCGGAAAATTGATGACACTGTAGCCCGAACTCATGTTGGGTTGCGACAAAGTAAAGGTGAAAATATCGCTGAAGCTTTGTTGACCCCCTAACACGCTACCCGTGAAGGTTGTGGGCACGCCGGGAGATACTTCACCCAGGGCAGTTGTTGTTGCATTCGCGCCGACGCTGACTCCTGCCAGAATCGCAACACCAATGGCTCGCTTCAAAAAAATATTAACCATGATTGTAATCTCCTATAAGTACGTACTTTGAACACTTGGATATCAACGATCTGTGCAGTTTTGCAACAGCGTCGATAATTATTTTTTACTGTACTTACTACACCGGATCTGGAAGATTTTACTCACAGAACTCGACGTATGAAGGTTACACCAGAGAAACGAGGGGTCAATAGACCGTATGGACTAGCAAAAGCAAAAAGCATTAACCTCCTTGCCGTCCGTAAACATCCTCGAAACGCACGATATCATCCTCGCCCAAATATGAGCCCGATTGGACCTCGATCATCTCAAGGGGCACGCAGCCCGGATTTTCCAATCGGTGGCGAGTACCCAACGGAATGAAAGTCGATTCATTTTCGGATACGAGATAGCTGGCATCACCCCGCGTCACCTGTGCCGTTCCGCTTACTACAATCCAATGTTCCGCTCGGTGATGATGCATCTGCAGCGATAGGGCGGCCCCCGGTTTGACAACGATGCGTTTTACCTGAAAACGCTCGCCGGCATCGACAGCGTCGTACCAACCCCAGGGGCGAAATACCTTGCGATGCAATTCGCCCTCGGGCCGACCCTGACGCTTTAAGCTATCAACAATTTTCTTGACATGTTGCGTCTTGTTCATGTGGGCCACCAGGACGGCGTCCGCCGTTTCGACCACCACCATATCCTCTACCCCTACGCACGCCACCAGCCTGTGCTCCGCCATGACCAGCATATTATGGCAATCATCCAGCAATACATCTCCTTGCGATACATTGCCGTGATGATCCTTAGGCAATACCTGCCACAAGGAATCCCATGCGCCAACATCAGACCAGCCGGCCGACAGCGGAATCACCGCGCCCATTGGCAATGAGTCATCGCCCGCAGCAATACGCTCCATGACCGCGTAATCGATCGAATCGCTCGGACACTGCATGAATGCTTCTTTGTTCACGCGTAAAAAATCGCCATCCACCGCACCTTGATCCCAAGCTGCACGGCAAGCCGCCAAGATATCCGCTCGACAGCAACCGATGGCCGAGACCCATACCGAAGCATGCAGCATGAATAAGCCGCTATTCCAGAAGTAAGAACCGGCGTCAAGATAAGCTTGTGCCGTTGCGAGATCGGGCTTCTCCACAAAACGCGCTATCCGATTGACCCCATTCTTTCCGAGAGGCTCACCCGATTGAATGTAGCCGTAACCCGTCTCGGGTGAGTCCGGCTCGATACCGAAAGTCACTACCATGCCTTCATTGGCAAGCGTTATGCCTTTGCGTACCGCTGCCTGAAAACTTGATATATCCAGAATCAAATGATCAGCGGGCATCACCAACAGGACTGGATCGTCTCCGCCACGCATTGCCGCCAGGGCAGCCAGGGTCAGGGCGGGTGCGGTATTACGCCCGACGGGTTCAAGCAGGATCGTGCCTTCGGTTTCCATCAGGCGTAGCTGTTCCGCAATTACGAAACGGTATTCTTCGTTGCAAACGATCAGCGGTGACCCGAGTTCCACGCCGGTGAGCCCCTCCATGCGTCTCACCGTGGACTGCAACAGTGAATCTTCTCCAATAAGAGGCAAAAGCTGCTTAGGATACTTCTCG
Organism: Nitrosospira sp.; assembly: GCA_039914755.1. GTDB lineage: Bacteria > Pseudomonadota > Gammaproteobacteria > Burkholderiales > Nitrosomonadaceae > Nitrosospira. The sequence goes on from JBDSOQ010000066.1 coordinate 2,442, forward strand.
CGCGAGAGCGGCCAGAGGCGCGTGCCGGAACCTCCAGAGAGCACAACAGGAATCAATGGTTGCATGAACCTTCCATAAGGGCGATATTCCCATCCGTTAAAAATCTATTCCTGAAACCACTTACTGCCGGCTCCAATTGCTGACTACCGGTTAATAACGCGCGCCTCTTCGTTAACGTCGGCCTCCAAATCCGTCGGGGTTGGCACTTTGCCAGCGCCAACTATCGGCGCACATTTCCTTCAGCCCACGTTCCGCCTCCCAACCCAGTAAATCAAATGCCAATTTGGGGTCGGCATAGCAAGACGCGATGTCGCCGGGGCGCCGGGAACCAATCTGGTATGGCACTGGCCGAACGCTTGCCTGCTCAAAAGCCCGAATCATCTCCAGTACGCTATAGCCTGTCCCTGTCCCGAGATTTATCGTCAGGCACCCTGCCTGCGCATGCCGATCCGAAGTACCCGGGACTGCAACGGCATCCAGGGCTTTCAGGGCTTTAAGGTGACCCAGCGCCAGATCCACCACATGGATATAATCCCGCACGCCGGTACCATCCGGCGTTGGATAATCGTTGCCCCAAACATTGAGAATTTCTCGCCGTCCTATCGCTACCTGAGCGACGAAAGGCATCAGGTTATCGGGAATGCCCTGTGGATCCTCGCCAATCAGGCCGCTCGGATGGGCACCCACCGGGTTGAAGTAACGCAGGATACCGCAGCGCCAGGAAGAATCACTGCGGTATAGATCGCGCAAAATCTCCTCAACCATCAGCTTGCTGCGCCCGTAAGGGTTTGTGGCAGAGAGAGGATGGTCTTCAGTTAACGGAAGCCACTTCGGATCACCATAAACCGTGGCGGAAGAACTGAATATTAGGGTTTTCACATCGCACTCAGTCATCGCTTCCAACAGGCGAAGGGTACCGACCACATTATTATCGTAATAAGCCAAGGGCTGCTTAACCGACTCCCCCACCGCCTTGAGGCCGGCGAAATGAATAACCGCACTGGCGCCGTTCTCGCGCAATGCCGCAACCAACGCGGCACGATCCCGACTATCGCCACGCACCAGGCGCAGTTTTTTGCCGGTGATGCGTTCCACCCGGGCTAATGCTTCGGGATGGCTGTTACAGAAATTGTCGAAAACCGTAACGTCAAACCCTGCGTTCAGCAATTCCACGCACGTATGCGACCCGATATAACCTGCTCCGCCGGTGACAAGAATCATGGTTCTCAATTAGAAATCTCAATCGTTCGAAACAATTCTTCCAACGGCCTCAACCCTGCCGCTGAAGTAGGCTAACGACGCACCAGTTCTTTCAGCAGCAGCCAGAGAAAAAACATATCGTCGATAAAATAGCGTTTGAACATGCGTCGAGGCTCCTGCAAGAACCGGTAAAACCACTCAAGTCCAGACTTCTGCATCCAGACCGGTGCGCGCTTGACCTTGCCTACCACGACATCGAAACTGCCGCCCACGCCCATGGCAAAAGGTATTTTCATCTCCGCCTGATAACGCCCGAGAAAATGCTCCTTTTTTGGCGAACTGATCGCAACGAACAATATGTCCGCCTGCGTGGCTTTAATGCGCTCGACGACCTCTGCCTCTTCCTCTGGCTTCCAATATCCATTGCGGTAGCCGGCGATGGTCAAGCCGGGGTACTTGCCGGCGTAAACTTGCTTCACAGCGCAAACCACATCTTGCCGAGCACCCAGCAAATATACTCGCCAACCTTTCTCAGCTGAACGCCGCATTAGCGATTCGAACAGATCTACTCCGGCTACGCGTTCTTTCAGCGGCTTGCCAAGCAGCCGTGATGCCCACACGACCGGCATCCCATCCACATTAATCAACTGGCAATCATTGA
>JBDSOQ010000013.1:0-5065 GCA_039914755.1 Nitrosospira sp.
ATGCTGCGCGAGGAAAACGGCCGCTACGAGACGACTATAAAAGCGCGCGACTTCACGCTGCGCTTCACGCTGACACCCACGCAAAAACCAATGCTGCAGTATGACAACGGCTTCTCACACAAAGGGCCGCTACCGGAACAAGCCAGTTATTATTATAGTGAACCGCAACTCCAAGTCACCGGAACCGTCACTCGCAACGACAAGGAGATTGCTGTCAAGGGCATTGCCTGGCTTGACCACGAGTGGTCCACCGCCTACCTTGATCCAAGCGCGGAGGGGTGGGATTGGGTAGGCGCCAATCTCGATGACGGATCTTCCCTGATGGCATTTCTAATTCGCGGAAAAGACGGCAAAAAAGTATGGGCATACGCCGGAATCCGCGATGCTTCCGGCCGCTTTACGCGGTTCGAGCCGGAACAGGTGAGCTTTCAGCCGCAGCGTACCTGGCGCTCCCCGCATACCGACGCTGTTTATCCGGTAGAAATGCGTATTCAAACCGGGTCGACGGTATGGCTGCTTACGCCGCTGCAAGACGATCAGGAACTCGACTCGCGGCAATCGACGGGAGCTGTTTATTGGGAGGGCGCGGTCAGGATCAGCCGCGATGGCAAGCCTGCGGGCCGCGGCTATTTTGAAATGACCGGGTATGTAGAATCGCTGAAGCTATGAGTATGGCCAATGAATATATCAAGTCAGATGCGCAACCGTTGTTTCCAGCACATGGATGAGCTGGCCCGGAGAAATGCCCAGCCCTATCAGAAGTAATGCCAGCAATGCCAGTGTTATATTTTCCGCCAGCGAAGCAGGTACCGTGGGCGCGACCTGTCCTGGGATTGTCTCCGGGCCATGCGCGCACATGACTGCAATGATGCGCAAATAATAATACAGCCCGATCGCGCTGCCGGCCGCCAGAACGATGACGAGCAGCCACAATGATTCACCGATGGCGGCTGCAAGCACGTAGAACTTGCCAATGAACCCCATCGTCAGCGGAATACCTGCAAGTGACAGCAGCATGGCGGTAAATACACCCGCGAGCCAGGGCCTGCGCCAGAACAAGCCGGCATAATCGTTGAGCATATCGCTGTCCTGCTCCGGAGGTCCCCTGGACAATACCGTCACAACGCCAAAAGCGCCCAGCATGGTAACAAAATAGGCTGCAAGGTAATATGCCACTGCCTCGACCGCCATCGCACCGAACGCCAGGAACCCGACCAGCAGGTAGCCAAGCTGCGCGATCGACGAATAGGCCAGAATTCGCTTGATATTGTCCTGGCGCAATGCGAGCAGGTTTCCTGCCAGTATCGTAACGACTGCGATCAGGCTCAGCGCCATGATGATCGATTGCGACTGGTGCGCGTCCGCCGTGACGAAATAACGCAGCAGCATGGCAAGCATGGCGCCTTTCGAAACCGTTGCAATGAACGCGGATATCGGTGCGGGCGCGCCTTCATACAAGTCTGGCGTCCACATATGAAAAGGTACCAGCGCGAGCTTGAATCCGGCGCCGACCAGGATCAGCGCAAGTCCGGCAAGTCCATAACCGCCGAGCCCTTGCTGAAAGACGGCAGGCATGGCGCCGATCCGCGCGAACTGCATCGTACCCAGTTGCGCATAGATCAACGCCATGCCGAACAGCAGGAATGCAGAGGAAAAGCCTGCCAGGATCAGGTATTTAATGCCCGCTTCGAGCGGACGCTCTGCGCTTCGGGGATAGGCTATCAGCGCAAAAAGCGAAACGCTCAGCAGCTCCAGCCCGAGCAGAAGCGAGGCGAAGTGGCTGCTCGCCACCAGTACCGCGCCGCCGAGCGCAGCCAGCAGCAGCAGGATATAAAGCGCTTCATGGTGGCTTTCCCGGCCGCCGAAATAACGATAGCAAAGAACCGTGACGACAAAGGTCGCAGCAAAGATGAGGCCCATGTAGAACAGGGCGTAGTTATCCATGATCAGCAGTGGAGTGACCTGGCGCGGCCCGAAGCTTGCTGCCAAAGGCAACGCCGCGAAGGCGATGATCAGTCCAAGCAGCGTCAGCACCATAACCGGCTGTGAGCGGCGATAAAAACCAGCGACCAGCATTACCGACACCGCACTCACCGCAACGATGATGAGTGGCAGCAAGACCATCAGATCGGAATATGTCAGGATCATTCCGCACCTGTCTGGTATTGCCCGGCCGCAATATTTCGCAGACCGTTGATGGCGGGCATTGCCGTGTCGAGGACCGGCTGCGGATACAGGCCAAGCCAGACCGTGACGGCGGCCATGGCGCAAAGGGTTGTCATTTCCCTGGAAGAGAGATCGGGCAGTTGCCAACCGTGGATATTCTCGCCGTGAAATGTTTTCTGAACCAGGGCGAGTGCGTATACGACGCTGCCGACGAAACCAAGCGTCGCCGCAACGGTGAGCCCGATGTTGACCCGGTACGATCCCAGCAATATCAGAAACTCGCCCACGAAGTTGCTCGTTCCGGGCAGCCCCAGCGCGGCAATGGCGAAAAACATCCCCAGCGCCGCGAGGCGTGGCGTAACTCCCCACAGGCCGCCGAAACGATGCATATCGCGCGTGTGCGTGCGCTCCTGCAAAATGCCCGCGATGACGAACAGTCCTCCGGTGCTGATGCCGTGCGCGATCATTTGCATCACCACGCCGCTGAGCGACCAGGGATTCCATGCGAATACGCCGAGCACGACAAAGCCGAGATGGCTTACGCTGGTATACGCTATCAGGCGCTTGAGATCGGTCTGGGCAAACGCCAAGAAAGCACCATATAGCACGCCAATTGCTCCCAGCGTCATCGCAATCGGCGCAAATTGCAGCGCAGTTTCCGGAAACAGCGGGACAACGAAGCGCAGCAACCCGTACGCGCCCGTCTTCAACATCACCCCGGCGAGGATGACGCTCCCCGCCGTCGGCGCCTCGGTATGGGCGTCCGGCAGCCAGGTGTGGAAGGGGACTATCGGCAGCTTGACCGCGAACGGGATGAAAAAACCAAGCATGACCCACAGCGCGGTGGACGGCGCCATTACTGTGTCCATCAGCTTGAAATAGTCGAAAGTCAGGACGCCGCTATTGTCGAAATGAGCAAATACCAGCGCCAGGATAGCCAACAGCATCAACAGACCGCTTCCCTGGGTGAAGATAAAGAACTTGATCGACGCGTAACGACGGTTCTCGTGACCCCAGATAGCGATCAGGAAATACATCGGCACCAGCATCAACTCCCAGAAAAAGAAGAAGAGGAACAGGTCGAGCGCGAGAAAAACGCCTACGGCGCCGGCCAGGGTCCACAGCAGGTTGAAGTAATAGAATCCCACGCGCTCCCGGATTTCGATCCAGGAACATGCGACCGACACCACGCCGAGAAAAGCGGTAAGTACGATCAGAAGCAGGCTCAAGCCATCCATGGCGAGATGAAAACTGATGCCGAAGCGCGGAATCCATGCCGTCGTGGTTTGGGCCAGCCACGCGCCCGGTGCGGATACGATGACGACATCGGCATGCTGCCGCCAGAGCCCTATCGCCAGCACGAGTTCGATCGCCACCGTGACAAGCGCGATCCAGCGCGGCAGATCCTTATGCCAGTACTCTGCTGTCCACGCCAGCAAACCGCCTGCCACCAGGACGAAAATCAACGCGGTGAGAATCATGCGAACACCGCGATGAACACGACCATGATCGAACCGGCCGCAATTGCCATTGCATATCGGCGCACCTGGCCGGTTTGCCCCTCGCTCAGGCTGTGATAGAAAAACAGGCAGAACCGTGCCACGCCCGTGTAAATGCTATCGATAACGTCGTGTTGGTCGACGCGTGCGAGCCAGAGATACGGTCGCACGAACATGTTGTCATAGAGCTGATCAAACCCCCAACCTGCCTGCCAGAGCTTGTGCAGCGCTTGAAAAAGCGGCGTCTGCCTTCGCTGCCCAAGCCAATGTGGATAGCGCAAAAACAGCAGGTATGCCAAATATATGCTGCCCAGCGACGCCGCCGCCGCCAGCAGTTCCAGGATCAGTTCGAGGCTGTCGGCGTCGTGGACAATTCGAGTCGGCGGCAAGACTTGCTGTACAAAACCGGAAAACAGAGTCAGGTTGCCCAGGAATGGCGGCAGTTCGATCCAGCCGCCCACCAGCGATAGTACCGCTAGTACGATGAGTGGAATTTTTATGCGCAACCCGGCATGCTTATTCTCTACTGCACCCCCTACTGCAACCGCAGCTACCGCGACTCTGGCTTTGCCGAAAAAGACGACGAATACCACACGGAAGATGTAGAGGCCGGTAAGCAGCGCACCGACCCATCCTGCCGCCCATAGCCAGGGATTTCCATCCGCCGACGACCATGCCTGCCACAGGATCAGGTCCTTGCTGTAGAACCCAGCCGTGATCAACGGCAACGCCGCAAGTGAGGCTCCGCCAATCAGGAAAGTCCAGAACGCGACGGGGAGCTTTTTACGTAATCCTCCCATCCTGAAGATGTTGTGTTCCTCATGCAGGCTCATGATTACCACGCCCGCGCTCAGGAACAACAAAGCCTTAAAGAAGGCGTGTGTCATCAAATGGAAAATCGCAGCCGACCAGGCGCCCACGCCCAGGGCAAGGAACATATAGCCAATCTGGCTGATGGTGGAATAGGCCAATACACGCTTGAGGTCATGCTGAACCAGCGCGCTGAAACCTGCCAGCAGCAAGGTAAGCGCGCCAATCACCGCGACCGCCAGTTGCACCGGGGGCGCCAGCGTATAAAGAACATGGGTGCGGGCGATCAGGTAGACGCCTGCTGTCACCATGGTGGCAGCATGGATCAGCGCGCTGACGGGCGTAGGACCGGCCATTGCATCAGGCAGCCAGGTCTGTAGCGGAAGCTGGGCCGATTTGCCCACCGCGCCCGCCAGCAGCAGTGCCGCGGCTGCGATCGCAACCCCCGATCCCTCGGGCCACTCCTGCGCTGCCTGTTGCATGAGCGGCTGGATCTCCAGCGTGCCTTGATGGGTAAACAGCAGGAAAAGCCCGATCGCCATCGCCGCATCGCCGATCCGGGTTACGATAAACGCCTTGCGCGCGGCGAG
>JBDSOQ010000024.1:0-4983 GCA_039914755.1 Nitrosospira sp.
GCTGGATTCATCCGGTCTCGCGCCATGCGTCCGCCATACGCATCCTCGGTTGCGGTAAGCACGCGCTGGAGAAACCGCACTGCCGCCACCGGAAACTCGCCGACGGCTGTCTCCGCTGAAAGCATGACAGCATCCGTACCATCCAGCACGGCATTGGCCACGTCAGTCGCCTCGGCACGCGTCGGATGCTCATGCTCCACCATCGATTCGAGCATTTGCGTAGCGGTAACGACAGGTCGACCTTGAGCATTAGCCACCGAAATAATGCGCTTCTGCACAATCGGTATTTCGGCAAGATCCGTTTCGACGCCCAGATCGCCGCGCGCCACCATCACCCCGTCGGACGCTGCCACGATCGCGTCAAGATCGTCCAGCGCGCGACGCTTCTCTATCTTGGCCATCAGCAGCGGCTTGACCCCGGGTCCAGGGGGAAGACAAGCCCTCACCCGCGCAAGATCGCCAGCCGATTGCACGAATGAGACGCCAACCCACTCGGCTTCTTGCAACACCGCAAATGCGAGATGCCTTCGATCCTCATCGGTTGGAATCAGCATGTCTGTGGCGGATTCCGGTATATTGATGCCGGACCCGGAACGAACAGTGCCGCCGATGCGCACTTCGCACTCGGCCCGGCTTGGGTTTGCAGTCACGCTTTTCACGCCGAGCTCGACCGATCCGTCCGCCAGGAATACCGGTTCCCCGATTCGCAATGCCTGAAGCAACTCGCGGCTTCGCACCGGCAACAGACAGCAATTGTCTGCACTGACCCCCTTTGCCTCGTCACCCGCCACCACGAGCGTGACTATCGTTCCTTCCTCCAATTTACAAAAGCCATCCGGAAGATCGGCCAGGCGGAATTTGGGACCGGGCAAATCCATGAGCAAGGCCACTGGCTGACCAAGCGCTTGCGCCGCCTGCCGGACCTGCCGAATGCGCCGCGCATGGTCGGCATGATTCCCGTGCGATGTATTGATGCGCGCGACATCCATTCCGGCCTCGATCAACCGCTCGATCACGCCAAGCCGGTCCGTCGCCGGACCCAGCGTGCATACAATCTTGGTCCGCTGCCAGTTGGATTGAGTCATATTTGATTTGCGACAGGTTCAGTAGAGTACGGATCTTGATATCATCGGATAGGTGGATAACAACCCCTATCCGATGATCCCGGATGAATCGATAGTACTCCTGATCTCGTTCAGGTTGATAATCTTGATGGCAGGACCAAGTCCCGCTTCATGTCATCTCAGCACAGTACCACACCCTTGGGACCTCCTTTTCCCTCCCGGCAAGCATTAATTTTTGCCTTTCTACGTAATTTTACGTAGCTATCCTACATAATTCAGCGCTTTCCGATAGATCGATAAACCGGAGAATAATAAAAATACCAAGGACGAAAATACACGTCAACTCGAGTGTGGCTTTGGAATTCCTGGGGTTGACGTGAACAGCACACATTGTTCAAGTCCCCGTAACCGGAAGTGGCAGCGGTAGTAAAAGTAACTTCGAGAACGATCTTTTTCGAACTGATAATCGTGAGGTACGCATGTCGAACCCCCGGCAAACTGCTGGAAGAAAACTCCCTCAGTGGGCACATATTCTAATTGCAATGGCACTGGGCGTCGGCACCGGTTACATAATATTTACCCATTATTCTACCGATGACGCTGCACAAATTGCTGGTCACATTTCTTTAATATCGGATATTTTCCTTCGCCTGATTAAGATGTTGATTGGTCCGCTGGTTTTTTCGACACTCGTTGCGGGAATCGCACACATGGGGGATGCAAAATCGGTCGGCCGGGTATTTTTCAAGGCCTTCGGCTGGTTTTTAATCGCTTCCGTGGTGTCGCTGTTATTAGGCACGCTTGTGGCAAATTTATTGCAGCCTGGGCATAACCTCGGCTTGACCTTGCCGGCGGTGAACGCCACTGCCGATCTGCAGGCACCGTCGTTTACGTTAAAGGATTTTGTGATCCACCTGGTACCAAAATCATTTGCCGAGGCTTTGGCGAATAATGAAATTCTTCAGATTGTCGTGTTTTCGATGTTTTTTGGCGTGGCATTGGCCGCCCTGGGCGATGTGAGTAAAACCCTCACCCGGATAATGAATGAGCTGACCCACGTCATGTTGAAAATCACGGCGTATGTCATGCTGCTTGCGCCAGCTGCGGTATTTGCGGCGATAGCGGCCACTGTCGCCACCAACGGTTTGGGAATTCTGTCGAAGTTTGCAGTTTTTATGGGCGGCTTCTACATTGCGCTTTTTATCCTGTGGTGCTTGCTTGCATTAGCCGGTTTCATTTTTCTAGGACGACGCATATTCAAATTACTGGCTCTGATCAGGGAAGCGTTTTTATTGTCCTTTGCAACTGCAAGTTCCGAAGCAGCTTATCCGAAACTCCTCGATGCCCTGGATCGCTTTGGGGTGAAGCGAAAAATCTCCAGCTTCGTATTGCCGATGGGTTATTCATTCAATCTCGATGGCTCAATGATGTATTGCACTTTCGCGATACTATTCATTGCCCAGGCATACGACGTCGAGCTATCGCTTGGCACACAGTTAACGATGATGGCGATCCTGATGCTGACTTCCAAGGGGATGGCGGGTGTCCCACGTGCGTCACTGGTTGTCATAGCCGCAACGCTAGGTCACTTCAACATCCCCGAAGCAGGTCTACTGTTGATTTTGGGCGTTGATGCCTTCCTGGACATGGGACGCTCGGCAACCAACGCCGCGGGTAACTCGATTGCCGCCGCCGTGGTCGCAAAATGGGAAGGCGAGTTACTGTCCGAAGCTGATGCGGCCGCTAATACGAGAGCCCTTGATGCCGAATTGGCATTGGCGCTCGACCCCACTCATAAGGACTGATTTTCATGATGACAGAGTTCTCCTTCACCTTGCATCGGCCATTGCTGCGGAGGCAGCGGAGATGCCGTAGCATGCTGGACAGCTATCTCGTTCTATTGCATCGCGAATCGTAACTTCCTCCAATAGTCGCGATAATTCGAATTTTCACCCGGCGGCGGGGACCGCATTGCCTCAGGCTAGCGGTACATCCTTCACTCAGTTGACCGCAGAGTCAGGTGGCCGTACCGCGCGCGCCGAGATAGCCCTTGACCGACGCAATGAACAATGGCACAGAGCCGAATATAATGAACACCAGGTCGCCGGGCAGCCTTAGCCATTCGATCAGGATCGACCGCTCGCTCCCGATGTAATCAAGGCTGCGCGCATGCCAGTACCCGTTCTGGATCACGTCCCAGACCTGCAGCACTCCACCGGGGAACAAGTTCATGCCCACCATCATCGCCAGGCCGACGTTCGTGCCCCAGAAGGCGACCTTAACGTATTTTTCGATATCGGCCCAACGCATGTCGTCGCTGGTCTCGCGGAGAACAAACACCATCAGCGCAATCGCCAGCATACCGAATACGCCCATCAGCGCGGAGTGGCTATGTGCCGGAGTGAGCAAGGTTCCGACCTCGTAGTAACTGACGATCGGCAGATTGATGAGAAACCCGAGAATACCGGCACCGACGAAATTCCAGAAACCCACCGCCATCAGAAAGTAGAACGTCCACTTGTGCGGTATTGCTATCGCCTTGCCGCATCTATCGCAGTTACCGCCTCGCGTGGTACGAACGAAACCCCAGGCATCCAGGGTAAGCAAGGTCAGCGGAACCACCTCAAGCACCGAGAACATTGCCGCTAGCGCCATGTTGAAATGGCTTTGGCCGTTGAAATACCAGTGGTGGCCGGTGCCGATCACGCCACCGACAAAATACAGGATGGCGTCGAGATAGATCACTCGCAGCGCTACATTACGGGGGGTCAGGCCGAGCTGATAGAACATCAGCGCCACTACCGTCGTGGCGAAGAATTCAAAAAACCCTTCTACCCACAAGTGAATAATCCAGAAACGCCAGGTATCGACCACTGTGAAGTTGGTCTTGGCGCCGAAAAGCAGGACGGGGATATAGAAAACCGGAATCGCCAGCGCGGCCACGAGGAACATTTTGACGATTGGCTTCGAGGCAGGCTCTGCCAGCGCTCGCGGCCGAACCAGTATCCATAGCATCGCAAACCACGCAAACAAACCCACCACCAGCAGGTATTGCCATACCCGGCCAAGTTCCAGGTACTCCCAACCCTGGTTGCCGAGCCAGAACCACCAATCACCAAGCAGTTGGGAGATACCCAACCACTCGCCCAGCAGGCTGCCGCTGATCACCACCGCAAAGGCGGCGAACAATACATGCGCCGAAGCCGTGAACCAGCGTGGCTCATCGGCACGCAGCGAGCGGCCGAGGAACAGGGCGGCGGCAACATAGGCGGTAGCGATCCAGAAAACCGCCGTTTGCAGGTGCCAGATGCGCATCAGATTGCTGGGAAACAGGCGCTCCAGCTGGAAACCGTAAAAACTATTCGGGTCTGCGCGGTAATGGCCAGCCGCCCCGCCAACCAAGGTCTGCATCAGGAATAAAAGCGCCACGACCACAAAAAATTTCACCAGCGCATATTGTCCGGGACTGGATCGCCGCGGCAACAGGTGCGGGTGCACATGACGGTCGCGCGAGAACCAGCCCAGGTAATCGAATCTTCCGAATATCAGCAGCACCAATGCAATACCGACCAGCAGCACGATCAGGCTCAGCGCACTCCACAATAGTGCACCGGGCGTGGGAAGATTGCCAACGCTTGGATCATACGGAAAGTTGTTAGTATAGGAATAATCCTCACCCGGACGGGCGGCTACCGACGCCCAGGCTGTCCAAAAGACGAAGGCCGTGAACTGGCGCAGTTCCGCGGGATCGGTGATGAGGTCAGCCTTCAGGCCGCCATTACGCGATGGATGGCGGAAATAGTTGGCCCAGTAGGCGATCTGCTTTGGATAGGCTGCGGCTTGCGGCGCAGTCAAGCGCAGCGTCCCAGTGGCGGCATCGTAACGATTGGTTTTCAGTGCCACCGCCGCTTCCGCGCGA
>JBDSOQ010000165.1:0-10479 GCA_039914755.1 Nitrosospira sp.
GGTGTGATTTTACGGTAATTTTTGCCGGATTAGCAAGTAATACTTCCGCTTGCCAATAGGGATGGAAGGCGTAGAGCCAATAGATTACCACATGCTGATCGGGCAAGCCAGCCACGTCCACGTTTAACCTAAATCCGGTAGTTGGACGGGGTGAAGTGTACGGTTTTTGAGGTGCAGGGCAAGGCGCAACGACGCGGAATGGTCATTCCATTCCAAGGAGTTGCAACCCAGCCATGTGCCGCAAAAACTGTGCAATTCACCCCGTAGCGCTCTCACCGGAAGGTAAGCGTCAAATAATATGAAATATTGTTATTAATCATGACACTGATCTATTAAATGAGCGGTCAACTACCGGATTTAGGTTTAAGGCAGTTCTTCCATTAAAGCCCGGAATCTCTACCAAGTCTTCCATGATCGCCTGCCAGCGTGGGTGGGTGGCGGAGCTGGTAAAACAATAATTTATTCATGGTCCCTTACCTTAATGTGCCTGCTCCCAATTCGAGCCGACACCCACCTCCACTAGCAGCGGCACATCGAGCTCGGCCACGTTACCCATGAATTTCGGCAATTCACGTTTCATCATTTCGATTTCATCAGCCGGTACTTCCAATACCAGTTCATCATGGACCTGCATGATAAGTTTGCTGCGAAGGTTTTCCCGTTTCAGCCAGCCATGCACCGCAATCATGGCGAGCTTGATGATGTCCGCCGCGGTGCCTTGCATCGGCGCATTGATTGCGGCACGTTCCGCCGCCTGCCTGCGATTGCCGTTGGCACTGTTGATCTCCGGAAGCCGCAGTCGTCGTCCGAATGCGGTCTCGACACAGCCCGTTTCCTTGGCGGTTTCCCTGGTCCGCTGCATATAGTCCGCCACACCGGGATAGCGGGCAAAATAACGGTCCATGTAAGCCCGGGCGGCCGCGCGCTCAATGCCGAGTTGAGAGGCAAGTCCGAATTCGGACATCCCATATATCAGGCCGAAGTTAATGATCTTTGCGTAGCGCCGCTGTTCGCTGCTCACTGCTTCCAGCGTGACGCCGAACACTTCCGACGCTGTCGCACGATGTATGTCCTCACCCTTGGCAAAGGCATTGAGCATTCCCTCATCATGCGAAATATGCGCCATGATGCGTAGCTCGATCTGCGAATAATCGGCAGAGACTATGCTATGCCCCGGCGATGCGATAAATGCTTCACGAATGCGGCGGCCTTCGACCGTACGCACGGGAATATTTTGCAGATTGGGTTCGTTGCTGGCGAGCCGCCCGGTCACTGCTACCGCCTGCGCATAATTGGTATGCACCCGCCCGGTAGCGGCATCCACCATACGTGGGAGCTTGTCGGTATAGGTGGACTTGAGCTTGGCGAGGCCACGGTAATCGAGCAGGACTTTTGCAAGGGGATAGTCCAGTGCAAGCCGTTGCAGCACATCTTCGTCCGTGGAAGGCACACCGCCGGGCGTTTTTTTAATGACGGGCAACTTAAGCTTGTTGAACAGGATTTCCTGAATCTGCTTCGTCGAATTCAGATTGAACGGCTGTCCGGCGATTGAACACGCGCGGTTCTCCAGTAACAGCATTTTTTCGCCGAGTTCGCGGCTTTGATTTTCCAGCAACTTCAAGTCCAGCAGTACGCCGGTGCGCTCCATGTCGAACAGTATTTCCATCGCCGGCATTTCAAGAACGCGATAAATATATTCAAGCTTTGCATCCGCCGCAATTTCAGGGTACAGGTGCTGATGCAACTGTAGCGTGATGTCGGCATCTTCAGCCGCATATTGCGAGGCGCGTTCGATGTCCACCTGATCAAAATTTATCCGGCTGGCTCCCTTGCCCGTGATCTCATCATAACTGACAGCCTTGACGCCGAGATGCCGCAATGCAAGGTTATCCATATCATGCGGGCGATGGGATTCGAGCACATAGGACTGGAGCAGCGTGTCATGAACGATACCGTTCAAGGCGATACCATAACTGGCCAAAATATGCTTATCGTACTTCAGATTCTGCCCAAGTTTTAGCTTGGTCGGATTGGTCAGCCAGGGCCTGAGCTTATCGAGGACAAGATCGAGCGGCAGTTGCTGCGGCGCGCCGGCATACTGGTGCGCCAACGGCAGGTAAGCGGCCTGGTGAGGCGCAACGGAAAATGCGATGCCGACGAGCCGCGCCTGCATCGGGTCCAGCCCGGTGGTTTCGGTATCCAGTGAAACCACCGGCGCGGCATCGATACGCATGATCCATTCATCGAGCTGGGCCGGTGTAACAATGGTTTGGTAGTCCACCGGCACCCGGTCGGCGCGTGCCTCGCCCGCACTCGCTTGCGGATAAGTCCGAGTCAGGGAAAAGGAAAGCTCACCGCCCTTTTCTCCCGAGCCCGGGTCCCGCAACTCTCGCAGCCATGTTTTAAAGTCCAGCCGCTCATACAGTTCCGCCAGCTTGGCGGTATTTTGCGGCTGCAGCCCAAGGCCATGCAGGCTTACCGGTAAGGCGACATCGCACTTGATCGTGAGGAGCTCGCGAGACCTGCTCAACCAATCGAGAGCGCCGCGTAAATTTTCGCCGACCGCACCGCCGATTTCATCGGCATGGGTGACAATATTGTCCAGCGTACCATATTGCGTGAGCCATTTTACCGCGGTTTTAGGGCCGACCTTCGGCACGCCCGGAATGTTATCGGATGTGTCGCCGACCAGTGCCAGATAATCGATCATGCGCGCCGGCGTAACGCCGAACCGGGCCGCCACGCCGGCTTCATCAAGCGTTTCGTTTGTCATGGTATTCACCAGCGTTACCTGCTGATTCACAAGCTGCGCGATATCCTTGTCGCCGGTAGAAATTATGCAACGCATATTCTCCCGTTCAGCCTGCTTGGCCAGCGTAGCGATCACGTCATCCGCTTCCACCCCTTCCACGATCAGCATCGGCCATCCCATGGCATCGATGCATTCATAAAGCGGCGCTATTTGGGCAACGAGATCATCCGGCATGGGAGGCCGATGCGATTTATACTGCGCGTAAAGGTCATCGCGAAAAGTCTTGCCTTTTGCATCAAATACGCACGCGCTATAATGGGCTTCGTAATCCTTGTGAAGGCGGCGTAACATATTGATCACGCCATAAATCGCCCCCGTCGGCTCGTTGTTGCGGTTACGGAAGTCCGGTAACGCATGAAAAGCGCGATATAGGTAGGATGAGCCGTCAACCAGCAGTAATGTTTTCATCTAACTCCAAAGGTTTTTGCCAATGAGCCCGAAAGACAAACTAGCCCGTACCATGACAAACGAATTTCGGGAACAGACTTGGTCGGCGAGCGAATCGTGGCGCGTGTTCAGGATTATGGCAGAATTTGTCGAAGCGACGGAACGCTTGAGTTCGATCAGGCCCGCTGTAAGCATTTTCGGTAGTGCACGTACGCTCCCTGAGCATCCATACTATAAACTGACCGAGCAGATCACCCGCCAATTGTCCGATGCGGGTTTTGCCGTAATCTCCGGCGGTGGCCCCGGTATCATGGAAGCAGCCAACAAAGGTGCTTATTTTGGAAAATCACCCAGTATCGGCCTGAACATCCAGCTTCCTCATGAACAGCACCGCAATGTCTACCAAGACGTCAGCCAGACCTTTCGTCATTTTTTCGCGCGTAAATACATGTTTGTCAAGTTCGCCAGTGCGTACGTCGTCTTACCGGGCGGATTTGGTACCCTCGATGAACTAATGGAAGCGCTTACGCTGGTTCAGACCGGCAAGACCCGGAAAATGCCTATTATCCTCGTTTGTTCGGATTTTTGGCGCGGCATGATCGATTGGCTCCAGCAAGTGCTTGTCTCGGAAGGCATGATCGGCCCGGAAGATATGAACCTGATACAGATGATCGATGAGCCGGCCGAGGTGGTGGATGCCATATTCAAATATTATGAAACCCGGGGTTTCGAGCCTTCCGCAGCCGAGCGCGAAGTCCAACTCAATCTGTAATGGCGGGTCATTTCGGATAGAATGACATATTGACCCTGACCCTGCCGGGAGGCGCCATGCGTCGTATAGTTCTTGCACTATTATTGATTTCCGCACTACCCGCAGCAGCGCAATCCAATGAGCCCAAGGATCTACGGCCCTTGCCCGAGGTTCCGGAACCACCGGAATTACCTTTGCCTTCGCCGGGTGCGGAAGAAGACGCCTCGCTGGAGCCACAGGTTACGATCACGAAGCGCGGAGAGGACCAGATCGAGGAATACCGGGTCAATGGCCAGCTTTACATGATCAAGGTGACACCCCGCATTGGGCTGCCGTATTATTTGATGGACAACCGCGGAGACGGAACATTTGCTGCCCATGACACCGGCGGCCTCGACCAGCGCATTCGTCCTCCGATGTGGGTAATACGCGAGTTCTGACTTTTGATTAAAGGCAGCGGGATTCTTTTTCCCGCTGCTGCCTGGCTTTTTCGTCCTGTTACTGCTTAGCCTTCTTTGCTCCCGTTCATGTCCGTCTATACCACTGTCACGCAGCACCAGCTTTCTGTCTGGCTGAAAAACTACTCTCTCGGGTCATTGATCGATCTGCAGGGCATCTCCTCGGGCATCGAAAACACCAATTATTTCGTCACGACCAATCACGGCAAGTACGTTCTCACCCTGTTTGAAAAGCTGACTGCTTCCGACTTGCCCTACTACCTGAACCTGATGGCCTACCTGTCACGCCATGGTATTCCGTGCCCCAGCCCAATCGCAGATCTCGACAATAAATTTCTTGGCGAACTCAACGGCAAACCGGCGAGCATCGTTAGCTGCCTGCACGGAAAATCCCAGGAACATCCGACTATCCTGCACTGCGCTGAAGTCGGCGAACTCCTGGCAAGCATGCATTTATCCGGCCTTTCCTATCCCGAGAAAATGGAGAACTCACGGGGGCCGAAGTGGTGGAAGGCCACGGCACCTGATGTCATGCCATTTCTTGCCGCGGAGGATGCGAAAGTTCTTCGGGAAGAATTGCGTTTTCAGTCATTGTATCGTTTTGAAAACCTCCCTCGCGGCGTAATTCATGCAGATCTGTTTCGCGACAATGTTCTGTTCAACGACAACGCGATGGGCGGCGTGATCGATTTCTATTTCGCTTGCAACGATGTCTTGTTGTACGATCTCGCCATTGCTGCCAACGACTGGTGCCTGAACGAAAACGGCGAACTGGACGCGGCACGTACATCGTCTTTACTCCAGGCCTACCACCGTACCCGCCCGCTCACTGCCAACGAACGCGGCGCCTGGCCAGTGATGCTGCGCGCCGCAGCTTTGCGCTTCTGGTTATCGCGGCTCCAGGATTATCATTTGCCGCGCATGGGTGAACTCACTCATGTCAAAGACCCCGCCCACTTCATGCATATACTGAAGAACCATGCGTCATCCCACGCCAGACTGACGCCGGTTTGGGTTTGAGCATAAAACTGCGGCAACGCTTTGCGGCGGGCACAGCCCTATCGGAGATAAAAAATGCAAGTCAGGCAAGTGGATGCAAAACAAGGATGGCAGTGGATAATGAATGGCTTTTTTCTGTTCCGCAGAGCGCCTCTGGTATGGATTATCCTGTGCGCCACCTTGCTGCTGATCGCTGCCACACTGGCGCTTATTCCGATAGCGGGACAGTTTATTTTCACTTTACTCTCGCCGGTATTTCTGGCGGGCGTGATGATAGGATGTAAAACACTAAACGAGGGTGGCCGACTGGAAATTACGCACTTGCTGGCAGGCTTTCGCGGTACCGCATCTCCGTTGATAACGATAGGAGGAATCTATCTGGTAGGGCAAGTACTGATCGTTGGCGTGTTCATGCTGGTCGGGGGCGACGTACTGATGGGTTTGTTGCTGGAGGGGAAAAGGGTCGATGAAAATGAGCTGCGGAATGTATCAGGCGATATGCTCTCCGCATCCCTGGTGGCGCTCGTGTTGACCATTCCGCTCTTGATGGCTGTCTGGTTCGCGCCACTGCTGGTGAAATTCGGCAACATGCAGGCGTTGGACGCAATGCGGTCCAGCTTTGTCGCCTGTCTGAAAAATATCGTTCCACTTCAGGTTTACGGCATTACGCTGGTAGTCGTCATGACGATACTGATGATGCTGGTAAGCAGCCTGCTAGGCCCTTCGCTAATAGTACAGCTGGCAGTAATCACGGCCATGTCGCCGATCTTGTTCGCTTCCATTTTTGCGAGTTACCGCGACATTTTCCGGGATTCGGCGGAAGCCACGTAACAATTCCTCAAAACAATTCTTCAAAAGCTTCCGATCCATCCGGCTTCACGCACTGACCAGCTTGGCATACTCCAGCGACAACCACTTTGTGCCGGCACGGCTGAACTTGACCTCGACACGAGCGTCCGCGCCGCTTCCTTCGCAATTGACGATTACACCCGCACCGAACTTGGCATGCGCAACATTCTGTCCTACTCGCCAGGGCGATGCCGGCGAGTCGTGCCTCACGGGCTGCTGGATTACCTTGCTATGCCCATGGCCGTAATCCCTGGAGCCCGATTCGTGATTTCGAATTCCCGCCTTCTGCAGCGGTTGCAACCACTTCAGCAAGTTATCCGGAATTTCCTGCAAAAACCGCGAAGGAACGTTATAGCGGGTCTGGCCATGAAGCATGCGGCTTTGCGCGAAACTCAAATACAACCTGCGCCTGGCCCGGGTTAACGCGACATACATCAACCGCCGTTCCTCTTCCAGGCCGGCTGCTTCATTACGACTGTTATCATGTGGAAACAGGCCTTCTTCCAGCCCGCTCATAAACACGCTGTGAAACTCAAGACCCTTGGCCGAATGCACTGTCATCAACTGCAGCGCATCCTCTCCACCGCCAGCCTGATGCTCGCCCGCTTCCAGCGATGCATGGGCAAGAAATACCGTGAGGCTGTCGTCTTCCGCCTCATGTACGAAGCTCGCGGCTGCCGTGACCAATTCATTCAGGTTTTCTAGTCGATCGGCTCCTTCGCGTTCGGCACGATAATGCGCCATTAACCCACTATGCTCCAGGACGTGTTCCACTACCTCCGGTAGCGGCAACTTCTCGCATACCTGGCGCATGGATTCGATCATCGCGACAAAACCACCAATTCCTTTCTTTGACTTTTCCGGCCCCTTACTCCACTCGGGTCCCGCAGGGGTTTTATCTTTCGCTTGCGGTAAAGAAAGCGCTCCACCTCCGCACTTCTCGATCATTGCTTCCCAAAGGCTTCCTCCTTGCCGCCTGGCTTCGTCCTGTAACTGTTCCAGACTTCGCATACCGATACCGCGCGCAGGAAAGTTAACAATCCTGAGCAGCGCATTGTCGTCGCCGAGGTTGACCAATAGCCGAAGATACGCCAGGGCATGCTTGATTTCCTGCCGCTCGAAAAAACGCATTCCGCCATAAACCCGATACGGCAACGAGGCGTTGAACAAAGCATGCTCCAGCACCCGGGATTGCGCATTGGAACGGTAGAGCAACGCTATCTGGGACAGCGCCACGCCTTCCGCACGCAGCGATTTTGCTTCGCCCACGATGAATGCAGCCTCATCGAAATCGTTCGGGGCGTTATACACGCGTATCGGTTCGCCATGGCCCTCGGAGGTCCACAGATTCTTGCCGAGCCGGCCGCTATTGTTGCGTATCAGTGTGTTGGCGGCATCCAGGATATTGCCGTGCGAGCGATAGTTCTGCTCCAGTTTGATGATTTTCGAAATACGAAAGTCGCTTTCAAACTCCTTCATATTGCCGGTGTTGGCGCCACGAAATGCATAGATGCTCTGGTCGTCATCCCCAACGGCAAATACAGCAGCCTGTTCGCCGGCGAGCAGCCTTAGCCATCTGTATTGCAGACGGCTCGTGTCCTGAAATTCATCCACCAGAATATGACGGAAGCGGCTGCGATAATGTTCGCGAATGATTTCGTTCCGGCTCAAAAGCTCATAACTGCGCAGCAGCAGCTCGGCAAAGTCAACCACGCCTTCCTTATTGCATTGCTGCTCGTAGGAAAGGTAAAACTCAACCGCCTTACGCGCAAAATCGTCATAGGTTTCAACCTGCGACGCCCTCAACCCCTCATCTTTTGCGTTGTTGATGAACCATTGGACCTGCCGCGGCGGAAATTTTTCGTCATCCGCGCCCAGATTCTTCAGGATGCGCTTGATTACCGCCAGTTGATCGGCGGAATCCAGAATCTGAAAAGCCAGCGGCAATCCGGCATCCTGATGATGGGCGCGAAGCATGCGATTGCACAGGCCGTGGAACGTGCCTATCCACATACCGCGCGTATTGATCGGCAGCATTGAAGAAATGCGGGTAAGCATTTCCTTCGCCGCCTTGTTGGTGAAAGTGACGGCCAGTATGCCGTGAGGACTCACCTGGCTGGACTGGATCAAATAGACAATGCGCGTAGTGAGTACCCGTGTCTTGCCGCTACCCGCACCCGCCAGCACCAACGCCGACTGGTGCGGCAAAGTGACCGCTTCGCGTTGTTCAGGATTCAGTGCAGAAAGATTCAGTGCGGAAAGAGAAGAAGAAGGCATTATGGAGGGGGCTTCCGGTCAGATGTTCCGGAATAATCTTGAATTCCGAAATTGGGTAAAGGCTCGACGTGCAGGTGGGCACGACGAGTCCTGTATAGCTTGACGATAACTGCTGGGCTCGAGGTTACCGGCGTTTATGCAATTTGTGGAGCAGTCGGGCAAAAAGAAGATATGGCACCGCCATAAATTCCAGCTCCGCGGCGTTATGTACGCTGTCAGTGTGAAAACAACAGGCAATCCATTAGATGAGCCGTTGAAGCGGGGTTTTACAGGGCGCCCTTATCGATAATATTACATGACTATTTGCTTCGGCTTTTCCTCACCAGATCCAGAATAAGCGGCGTCAGAACCAATTCTATCGCCAGACCCATTTTACCGCCCGGCACTACAATCGTGTTCGGGCGAGACATGAACGAGTCGTGAATCATCGAAAGCAGGTACGGAAAATCGACGTTCTTGGGGTCGCGGAATCGAATCACGACAAAACTTTCGTCCAGGGTAGGTATATCCCGTGCGATAAAAGGATTGGACGTATCCACCGTCGGCACACGCTGAAAGTTGATATGGGAACGTGAAAATTGCGGCGTAATATAATGCACATAATCATGCATGCGCCGAAGAATGGTGTGGGTTACCGCCTCTGCGGAATATCCCCGCGCATTCATGTCGCGATGGATTTTCTGTATCCATTCCAGATTGACAATGGGTGTCACACCTACCAGCAGATCGACATGTTGCGTAACGTCGACGGTATCGCTTTCCACCCCGCCATGCAAACCTTCGTAAAACAATAGATCGGAACCGGGTTTTATCGGCGACCATGGGGTGAAGGTACCCGCTTTCTGCTGATATGGCGCAGCTTCATCATCATTGTGCAGGTACAGGCGAACCTGACCGCTTCCAGTCTCGCCATATTCCTTGAATAGCGCTTCGAGCTTCTCGAACTCGTTCGCTTCGGGACCGAAATGGCTGATGGCATGACCGCCATCTTTCTCCGAATCACTTACGGCGTTTTTCATTCCTTCGCGATCGTAGCGATGGAAGCTATCGCCTTCTACCACCGCAGCAGTCAGTGTCTCGCGCCGAAAAATATGCTCGAAACTGTTCTTGACCGTCGACGTACCGGCGCCGGAAGACCCGGTAACGGCGATGACGGGGTGCTTTTGTGACATACAGGCTTTCTCCTCAGGATAATAAGATGTTATGGGCTTTGCGTCAGTGGTTTCGCTGATTTCAGCAAATCTCGAGCAGCGTAATGATAACTGTTTTTTTTATAATTTTGGTGGCAACGGTTGAGGATAAAGTCATTTCACGCTTTCACGCTCATAGGCAAGTAGCTTGCGGACAATCGGTTTTTCCCTACAGGCATATACGGAAAATACTCAAGTTTGACATTCGCGAGTCTCTGGCATAGAATGCGCCGCTTTACCGAAATAAGCAGGGGTAGGTTTTGTGAAAACCTTTTCAGCCAAACCACATGAAGTAATCCGCGACTGGTTTGTGATCGATGCGGCCGACAAGGTGCTGGGACGTCTCGCGGCAGAGATCGCCCATCGTTTGCGCGGCAAACATAAACCTATTTTCACTCCTCATGTGGATACAGGCGATTTTATTGTTGTCATCAACGTCGATAAGCTACGCGTCACCGGCAATAAAGCGGAAAACAAGATCTACTATCGTCACAGCGGTTACCACGGCGGCATTTACGAAACAAGTTTCACGAAAATGCATGCACGTTTCCCGGGTCGTCCCCTGGAAAAGGCAGTCAAGGGTATGCTGCCGAAAGGTCCGCTCGGGTACGCAATGTTAAAGAAACTTAAAATCTATACGGGTGCTTCCCACCCGCACGCGGCGCAACAACCGCGACCACTCGAAGTCAGGGCCTGATACCATGAGCACAACCTATAGTTACGGTACCGGCCGCCGGAAAAGTGCGGTGGCGCGGG
>JBDSOQ010000191.1:0-13632 GCA_039914755.1 Nitrosospira sp.
CGCATTATGTTCGCTGTCGATCGGCAGTAGAGTGGCGTTATTCTCTTTGACCACATCCATAAAAATCCGCCCCGCCATGACCATGGTTTCCTTGTTGGCGAGCAGTACCTGCTTGCCCGCACGAGCGGCGGCAAACGTTGGACGTATGCCCGCCGCACCAACGATCGCAGCCATCACGGTATCGACTTCTGCCAGCGACGCCACTTTTTCCAGAGACTCGACACCGCAGAGCACCTCGGTAGCAAGCCCTGCCGCATGCACCTCTGCCCGCAGCCATTCAGCGCTCGCCTCCTCCAGCAGGACTGCATAACGCGGCTGAAAACTACGGCATTGCTCCAGCATTTTTTTGGCGCTCTTGTTGGCAGCAAGAGCAACGATACGAAACCGGTCGGGATGGCGTGAAACCACGTCAAGGGTACTTACGCCGATGCTGCCGGTAGAACCAAGAATAGTGAGGTGACGAACTGCTATCATAATTCGGACTGTAACAATAGAAGTGACAAAACGGCTAGGGGCAGGGTTGAAGTCAGCGCATCAATACGGTCAAGTATACCACCGTGGCCGGGCAAAATATTCCCGCTATCCTTGAGTCCGGCATGACGTTTCATCAAAGACTCAAACAAATCTCCGACGATCCCCATTGCGGCGAGTAAAAGTAACAGTGGTATCAGTAGCCTGGCTGGAACTTCGTCTCCCCCGGCGTAACTCCATATCAGCGCATAGATAAACACCGCGGCCAGCGCTCCCGCCACGCCTTCCCAGGTCTTTCCAGGACTGATAGCGGGCGCAAGCTTATGCTTTCCCCAGGCACGGCCGGAAAAATACGCTGCCGTATCGGATATCCAGACGGTGGACATGAACCCCAGCAGGAGAAGCGGACTGATAGCCCGCAACTGGTAGAGGGCAAAACATGTCGGCAATAACAGCAACCAGCCCGCCAAGGCCAGCAATGTCGTATTTCCGATCGGACGTCTTGATTTCAGCAGAAACGGAACACCCAGCGTCCAGAACACCAGTGATGCGACGTAAATCCAGAGAAATGACGTGGTGTACGGATCAGCCAAAACGGCGCCGCTTAACAGGAACAGCAGTTCACCCGTCAGCAACACGGTAAATAAAAGATAAATGATGGAATGCTTGAGGGAAAACTTTGCGAGCCGGGTCCATTCCAATGAGCCTGCCGCAGTCAAGATAAGCAGCAATGCCATCCAGAAAATAGGCGACAGGTAAAATAATGCCGCCAGGAAAAGGCATAATATAACGACGGCGGTTAAAATCCGCGCCCTAAGCATGACTGGGAAGGTAAAGAAGAAACGGCACGGATTGGAAAGGCGTAGAAGTTATGCCGTTTTTTTGACGACAGCTTCTCTTCCTCCATGAACGGATGGCGTCGTTTGAAGTTGCTCGCTGGTGCGCCCAAACCGGCGTTCACGCTGTTGATAAGACTGAATCGCGAGGTCCAGCGCACGCGCATCAAAATCCGGCCAAAGCGTATCGGTGAAATAAAGCTCGGTATAAGCCAGTTGCCATAACAGAAAATTGCTGATGCGTTTTTCGCCCCCGGTACGGATAAATAGATCCGGTTCGGGAGCATAGTTCAAAGCAAAATGCTTCATCAAATCATTTTCATCAAAACAATCAATTAATTGTGGGCGTTGCTCCAGCATTTTCCGAACAGCCTGCATCATATCCCAGCGCCCGCCGTAATTGGCCGCAATGGTAAGTGTAAATCGACTGTTCCCGGCTGTAAGCGCCTCGCCATTGCGAACAAATTCGACTATTTTTGGATCAAATTTAGACAAATCGCCGATCACTTTGAAGCAAATGCCATTCTCGTGCAGTTTTGTAACCTCCTGCTCGAGCACGCTGATGAAAAGTTGCATCAGGAATGCGACCTCATCCGTTGGCCTGCGCCAATTTTCGCTGCTGAAAGCGAATAAGGTGAGATACCCCACACCACGCTCCATACAGGCCTTGATCGCCGTGCGGACCGTTTCCACTCCACGTTTATGCCCAGCCATTCGCGGCATGAAGCGATTTTTCGCCCAGCGGCCATTGCCGTCCATGATGATGGCGATATGCCGCGGAATCAGGTCGGTTTCAGGTATTTCCCGGGTTGAACTGGTGGTAACGGGCATGGGGACACGGTTGAGTCAAGGACATTTAAAATCCAGTGATTCGCAGCACCGGTTCGCGAAAGCGGATGCTTACCTCCGCAATACCTTCGTGCTACGTTGCTTAACCTCAGATCGCCATCAGTTCGGCTTCCTTGATCTGCAGAAGTTTGTCTATCTCCGCGATATGGCGGTCGGTGATTTTCTGAATCTCATCCTGTCCGCGACGTTCGTCATCCTCGGCTATTTCTTTTTCCTTCAGCAGATCCTTCAGATGCGTATTTGCGTCACGGCGGATATTTCGCACCGCCACCCGCGCAGTTTCACCCTCATGCTTTACTACCTTGGTGAGATCGCGACGACGCTCTTCCGTAAGTGCCGGCATGGGCACGCGGATCAGTTCGCCGACGGTGACAGGATTTAGCCCCAGATCGGAATTCCGAATCGCTTTTTCAATCGCGCCCAGCATTTTCTTTTCCCATGGCGCGACGGTAATAGTGCGTGCGTCCGCCAGATTGACGTTCGCAACCTGGTTGATGAGCGTGGGTGCGCCATAATAGTCGACCGTAACGTGATCCAGCAGACCTGTGTGAGCCCGGCCGGTCCGTATCTTGCCCAGATCCAGTTTCAGTGCGTCCAGGCTCTTCTGCATTTTTTGTTCAGCGGATTTTTTTATCTCGGCGATCATGATTGTCGTTTACAGAATAACGGGGTTTTGCACTGTTCGTTGACAGCCCCTATTTTACGGTGATTCCAATAGGAATTGAGTAGTAAAAATATTGGTCATTTCAAGCCTGCACGAGCGTTCCCTCATCTTCCCCCATCACCACCCGTTTCAGCGCGCCGGGCTTGAAGATGCTGAATACATTGAGCGGCAACTTCTGATCGCGGCACAGAGTCAATGCCGTCGCATCCATCACCTTGAGATTCTGAGCAATGGCCACATCAAATGATAGCTTTTGATAGCGGATGGCGTCGGCATTCGTCTTGGGATCGGTGGTATAAACGCCATCCACCTTGGTGCCCTTGAGCACGATATCGACGTTCATTTCCATCCCGCGTAGCGCGGCAGCCGTATCGGTCGTGAAAAAAGGATTGCCTGTACCGGCGGCGAAAATCACCACCTTCCCGGTCTCCAGATAACGTATAGCCTTCCCGCGGATATAAGGCTCCACGACTTGATCGATACGCAATGCCGATTGTACCCGACTTACCAAACCGCCGCGGCGCATGGCATCCTGCAGCGCCAGGGCATTCATAACCGTAGCCAGCATCCCCATGTAATCCCCGGTGGCGCGATCCATCCCATCTTCAGCGGATGTTATTCCGCGAAAAATATTGCCGCCGCCAATTACCACGGCCACCTGGACGCCCAACTGAATTACATCGGCGATCTCGGCTACGATTCGTTCAATTACCGCCCGATTGATGCCATAGCTGTCATCGCCCATAAGGGCTTCGCCAGAGAGCTTGAGCAGAATACGCTTGTAAGAGGCGATCATGAATAGTGAATAATCAATTTGGCTGCGATGTGCTGTCTTCTTTGGCCTGGTTTACTTGCGCCATCACTTCAGCGGCAAAATCACCAGTTTTCTTTTCGATGCCCTCACCCACGATAAACAAGGTAAAGCCGTTAACCTTCGCAGACTTTGCAGTAAGCAGTTTCTCCACAGTCTGATCCGGATTCTTGACGAATGGTTGGCCGAGAAGAGTCACTTCAGCAAGATATTTAACGACACGCCCATCAACCATCTTTGTGACGATATCGGCAGGCTTGCCACTTTCCGCCGCCTGTGCCGTATATATCTGCCTTTCACGCGCCAGCAACTCGGGCGATACCTGCTCGCTTGATACACATATCGGCTTGCTGGCCGCGATGTGCATCGCCAGATCCTTGCCCAGCGTCTGGTCACCCCCCGTGTAATCGACCATTACGCCAATTTTTGCACCATGCAAGTAGGACGCAAGATGCCCCTGCGTTACATGGCGCGCGAAACGGCGCAGGCTGATATTTTCGCCTAATCTCATTACCAGCGCTTCCCGGAACGCATCCACGTTTTCCCCGCCCGGTAGCACAGCGCTCGCCAATGCTTCGGTATCTGCTAAGTTTTTCGTCGCCGCCAGTTGCGCAAGATCGCGGACAAAACCGATAAAGTCTTCGTTTCGGGCGACAAAATCGGTTTCGCAGTTGACTTCCACCAGGGCGCCGCTCTTGCCATCCGGCGTAATATACGCCGCCACCATTCCTTCCGCCGCAACACGCCCGGCGGCCTTGCTCGCCTTGGCGCCGCTCTTGATACGCAGCAGATCCTCCGCCGCTTTAATGTCCCCGCCGGTTTCAGTCAACGCTTTCTTGCATTCCATCATGCCTAGACCGGTCATGTCGCGCAATTCCTTCACCCTGTTTGCGGTGATGTCCGCCATATTCACTCCAGATATAATTTGTTAAAGTAGCCGGGCATGGATCATATCGCCAGCGTAGCCTTCGCAGAGAAAAGTCCATCCGGTCAGCCAACAGCAGCCCTGGTTATTCCGCGGCTGTTGCCTCATCCGCCTCTACCAGCTCATTTTTAACGATCTCCTGCATGGCCTGATTGCGCCCTTCCAGAATCGCATCGGCGACACCGCGTGCATAAAGGCGTATCGCCTGGCTCGAATCATCATTGCCGGGGATAACATAGTTCAACCCCTCGGGGCTGTGGTTGGTGTCCACCACGCCGACTATCGGTATGCCGAGTTTCTTGGCCTCGGTAATCGCGCCTTTCTGATAGCCGACATCGATCACAAACATGGCATCGGGCAAACCTTTCATGTTCTTGATGCCGCCGAGGCTGCGGTCAAGCTTTTCCAGATCGCGCTGAATATCCAGCGCCTCTTTCTTGGAAAGCTTGTCGAGAGTACCATCCTCCGCCATCGCCTCCATATCATGCAGACGCTTGACCGACAGCTTTATCGTCTTGAAGTTGGTGAGCATCCCGCCGAGCCAGCGCTGATCGACATAGGGAGCACCACAGCGGAGGGCTTCCTCACGCACGATATCGCGCGCCTGGCGTTTGGTGCCGACAAACAGGATATTGCCCTTGTTGGCCGATAGCTGGCGCACATAATTCATCGCGTCCTGGTACATCGTCAGGGTTTTTTCGAGATTGATGATGTGTATCTTGTTGCGATGGCCGAAAATGTACTGTGCCATCTTGGGATTCCAGAAACGGGTCTGATGCCCGAAATGGACGCCCGCCTCCAGCATTTGTCGCATGGTTACTGACATGAATTTCTCCTTTGGGGTTGAGCCTCTATCCGCCATAGTCGCTCTTCTCAAGAGCACCCTATTTGAAACCGACGGATATGCGAATTTAAGCCGACTTACGAAAAACTCCTCCCGAAACTCGGGAGCGAACTTGACGCAAAGCCAGATTAGCGCGAAATTATATCATTTTTGCCGGGTTTCACTCAATTTGAACCTGCGAAATGCGATATATACCTCTGGCGCACGTTATGTTTCCGGCGCGGAAGGGCATGTATATTGAGATCACAGAAGAGAAATAGTACGATCACATTGATAGTGATTCAATTATCCTGAATTCGGCAACTGGACGGGGTGGAGTGAGCGGTCAACTACCGGATTTGGGATTATGTGTGTCAACGTACATAGCCATGTCAACAATTGTGAGAAACTGATCAACGATGACAAGGCGCTCGCAACCGAGTACCTGCGTATATCTTATGACTAACAATTGAAGGAGCCATTATGGAACAGAATACTTCGGATAAGATTGATGACGCAAAAGCCGCTGCGGAAAACCTGGCGGATCGGGCGGGTGCGGCAGCTCAGCGGGTCGGAAATGCAGCCAGGTCAGCGGGCAGGCAGGTAGGTGATGCCGCGAGTGACGAACTGGCCAATCTCAGAGCTGATCTGGACGACCTTATTTCGCGAATTCCCAGTTTATCCGATATCGACCTGGAGGAAGCCAAGGAAAAACTGATGACGAAGGTTGCCTCCACGCGCGAAGCGGCCGCGGACCTGGCCCAGGATGCCCGCGAACAGTTAGACTACGGTGTTGAATGTTCCAGGGAGTGCATAAAGGAGCATCCCCTGCAATCGGTGGGTTACGCCGCCGGTATCGGCTTGCTGATCGGCTTGCTGATGACGCGCCGTTAACCGTCCTTCCGGCCCCGGCACATCAGTCGAGATAATCGCCATGTTTGAGTCCATCAAAAAAGCCAAGCAACTCGGAGCACTTGCCTTGGAGCGCGTCGACGACTATCTCGAGTTGGTGAAGTTATCAGCGGAGATTCAGGTTCAGAATTGGAAGAAGCAAGCGATCAGTTATCTGATGGTAGCGCTTTTTTCTGCCTTGAGCCTGATCTTCCTGGGGTTGGCCGTCATCATCACCTGTTGGGACACCCCTTATCGCATACTCTCCGCATGGGGTATTGCCGGCATTTACGCTTTGATAGCTTTTCTGGTCTACGCCGCGGCGCCAAAACAGACAGCTTCTGTTGCAGCCTTCGATGTCGTGCGTGACGAATTGCAGCAGGATATAAAGCTGATGAAGGATGTGGTATGAACAGCGCTCTCGAAAATGAACAAAAAGCGCTATTGGAGCGGATGGATGCCAGTCGCAAAAATTATCGGGCCATGTTTGTCCATGAGGATGAACACGAGCAGATCCATGATATGCATGCGTTCCCACGCAGTCATACGTTCAAATTCATAGCGCGACATCCGTATTACGTCTCCGGCGCGCTTGTTGCGCTGTCGCTGGTTTCACGCGGACGGCTGAACAAAGCGGTGAAAGGCAGCATAGCGCTCACGGCAGGAATACTGGGCCGCAGCGCAAGAACATTGGTGATGCGTCAGGTCCTGCCCTCGGTGATAAGCTCGCTACGATCGCGTAACCGCCGCCCGTGATTCGGCAACGAAAAAACGCGGATGGGAATATGGGGTGACCGAAACAAGCCGCTTCTGCTTTTTTTGAGGAGAGTTATCATGGGTAAATATGTTCTTGCCTGGATTCTGGGTGTACCCGCGTTTGTTTTAATAATAATTTACTTCTTGATGAATTGATGGATGTTGAGCTGCATTGCTGCTCTAGCTGGGCATTTCTTCTGGCCGGGGCGCGAGCTACTATCATAAAGGCGGTCCCGTGAGATATTTTTCAACATGCCAGGTCTTCAAACTGCAGTGGTTGGTAATGCTGATTGCCGGCGCCGCAGGGCCGGCCTTTGCAGAGGCGCCTCCAGAGGCAAGCCGAAATACGCCAGAGGCAGTGGCGCCCCCATGGGAGTTATACGACACCAATGAGGATGGCTATATCAGCACTGACGAAGCAGCGGCCCAGGGAATGTCCGCTCGGACTTTTAAAGGTCTGGACATTGACCGGGACGGACGGCTGAATCGGGATGAGTTCGCTAAGGCGCCCCGCATCAGGTTGAAGTGATATCCCGCACTTGAACCCACCCGAACGCCGCTTGGGTGTGGGTCATCGGTTGTAGCTTTCGTCTCCTCGTCTCCTCGCTCCCCTCGTTTCCTCGTTCTACTGGAAGTTATCTCCTTGACTTGCGGGCGATTGGCAGTCGGGCACTGTCATCAAATACATTCATACTCGATCTGACCGGGCGGGTATCGTTTTAGCCCTGGCAGCCAAAACCTGAACATCGTGTATTTAACGTGGCCCGGGCATTTCGGCTACAATTCGCGAATGTATGCAATTAAAGCAATAGTGACGCTGGATAACATGGCAGGCGAACCCGCCCTGGGCGAGACAAGCGGAAATATTTTTCTGGTCGGAATGATGGGTGCGGGAAAAACAACGGTCGGCAGGCTTCTGGCAAGTTTTCTGGAAAAAAAGTTTTATGACTCGGATCGGGAAATCCAGAAGCGAACCGGCGTCAGCATACCCCTTATTTTTGAAATTGAGGGCGAGGCTGGTTTCCGCAAACGGGAGACGGAAATGCTCTCCGAACTGCTGAAAACCGGAAATATTGTGCTTGCCACAGGAGGTGGAGCGGTGCTGAGCGCAGAAAACCGTGAAATGCTGAAGCGTAGCGGCACCGTGATCTACTTGAGAGCCACAATCGATGATTTGTGGCGGCGAACGCGACATGACAAGAATCGTCCATTGCTCCAGACTCAGGATCCTCGCACGAAGCTGACTGAGCTTTATGCGCAACGGGACCCGCTTTACCGGGAGACAGCGCATATCATCGTTGAAAGCGGGAAACGAAGTGCGCGCCATCTGGCGCAATTGCTGGCACAACAGTTGGCCTGCTCCGGCGTGAAAATGGATGAAATTTGAAAAGAAAAAGGGGCGGCAATAAGGGGCACTGATGTTCATTATTGCCGCGGCCCGGCGTTCTATAAATTGGTGAGGTGATGAGTAAAGAGAGGGCGGCCATCTCGCCTTACTCGTCCATCGGCGCCTCATCGGGAAACAGAACGTCGGTAAAACCGAATGTACGAAAATCAGTAATACGCATGGGGTAGAGAATGCCCTCCAAATGGTCGCACTCGTGTTGTACGACACGGGCGTGGAACCCGTCGACACTGCGATCTATGGATTCACCATACTGATCCGAACCCTGATAGCGCACGTTGGCAAAGCGTGGAACCATGCCTCGCATGCCTGGAACACTCAGGCAGCCCTCCCAACCCTGTTCCATGGTCCTTATGAGAGGCGTTAGAACCGGATTCACCAGCACGGTATAGGGCACCTCCTCCGCATCGGGATAGCGTGGATTGCACTTCACCCCGAAGATCACGACTTGCAGGCCGACTCCAATCTGAGGTGCAGCGAGTCCCGCGCCGTTGAGCGCTTCCATGGTGTCATGCATATCACGAATCAGGGCCTCGAGCTCGGGGGTGTTGAACGCCTCCACTTTGCGAGCCACTTCGAGCAATCCGGGATCGCCCATTCTCAAGACCGGCTTAATCGACATCGAACTCCACCGCGTGCTCGAGAATATTCCTGACACCCACCATCGCTTTCTCCAGGACAGCATGAGCATCTTCCAGACGAATCACATGTGCGCTCGTTTTACGTCCTGCGGCATAATTGGCCACTACCGCGATAGACGCATAGCAGAGGCCCAATTCTTTGGCGAGTGCCGCTTCGGGCATACCGGTCATCCCTACCATATCTACCCCGTCCCGTTCCATGCGATTGATTTCGGCGGCGGTTTCCAGGCGTGGCCCTTGAGTTGCGCCATAGACGCCGCCATCAACCACGTTCTCATTGGCGCGTCCTGCTGCCTCGAGCAAGCGTCCACGAGTCAACTGGCAATAGGGTTCGGTGAAATCGATATGAGTAACCGACTTGGCGATGTTGTCGTGATAGGTGTACTTGCGACCGTGAGTATAATCGATAATCTGGTCGGGAATTGCAACCACGCCGGGTGTTAAATCCGAGCGGATGCCACCTACCGAAGCGACAGCTATCACCCGGGTCAGCTCCAGTGAGTGTAACGCCCAGAGGTTGGCACGGTAATTTACCTCATGGGGTGGAATGGTGTGCCCATAGCCATGTCGTGCCAGGAATACAACCTCATGGTCATTAATTTTTCCGAAAGTCAGCGGGCTCGACGGTTCACCATAGGGTGTCGTCATAATGCGCCGATGCGATATCTCAAGACAGGCAAGCTGGGCCATACCTGTGCCACCGATGATTGCAAGCATGTCTTTCAGATATCCAGAGAGATTGAGAAGTGCCCTTGACGGTTTTTTAAAAAGGGCTCGTGAGCGTTCACTCCACAGCTTTCGTTCTGTCGCGTGTTAGCGAATTAGCGACGTTAGCGATTTTGCAGCTGCATATTTTTTCAGGCTTCTCCTACGCCTTCAAGGCGTAAATCGCGGGGAGATTCCGCCATGCGCCATAGATATCCATTCCGAAGCCAAACACAAAGCGATCCGGCAGCATGACACCCACAAAATCCGCGCTGATGGGCTTGGGCTTGCCTATGACCTTCTCAGCAAAAACAGCACTGTAGAAGGCCGTTGCGCCTTGGCTCATGACCCGTTCACGGATTGCCGCAAGCGTGATCCCTTCATCAAGGACGTCATCCAGCACTAACACTACCCTGTTTCGTACGTTCTCGGGAGGTGATACCTTCCAGTTGATTTTACCACCCCGAGTATCATTATCGTAGCGGCTGACGTGGAGATAGTCGAAATTGAGCGGAAATTCCAGCAGCGGCAGCAATTGACCGGTAAACACCACGGCGCCGCCCATTATGCTCAATACCAATGGATACCGATGCGATAGTGCCGCAGTAATCTCGGCTGCCATGTGTTTGACCGTCTGGGATACCACGTCAGCAGAAAATATCTGCTCCGCCGCGCCGAGGATTTTCTTTGCTTCTTCGCAAGAAAGCATCAGGTCAATATGGATATCAGCTGAAACCGTGAAAAGAAAAAAACCATCAAACAGAAGGAATGTCGCGGCATCTGGCATCCAGATAGTCGGAAAATTCCTGGCGCACTTCCGGATGCTCAAGCGCCAGCGCGATAGTGGCCTTGAGGTAACCTATCTTGCTTCCACAATCGTAACGGGTACCCAAGAATTCATACGCCAACGCGCGCTCTTCCAATAATAGCGAGGCGATGCCGTCCGTCAGTTGGATTTCCCCGCCCGCACCGGGATGGATTTTTTCCAGATGCTCAAAAATCTTGGGAGTCAAAATATAGCGGCCCACAACACCCAATGTTGAAGGTGCATTCTCTGGCTCGGGTTTTTCGACAATACCGGTGATAGGGTGCAGGCGGTTCATTCCCGGCCCGCATTTCACAATACCGTAATTCACCGTATCTTCCAACTCCACCTCTTGTACGGCTAATATCGAGCAACCGTTCTGTTCATACACTCGGCACAACTGTTGCATGATCGGTTCGTCATCCACAAGCAAGTCGTCCGCAAGCAGTACTGCGAACGGTTCATTACCCACTGCGGGACGAGCACATAATATTGCATGGCCTAACCCGAGCGCTTCCGATTGACGGATATAGATGCAGGAAACATTTTTCGGCAGAATATTCCGCAGTACTTCCAGCGTTTCCGTTTTACCGCGCGCTTCCAGCTCTGCTTCCATCTCATAAGCTTTATCGAAATGATCTTCGATAGCGCGCTTGTGACGACCGGTTATAAAAATCATCTCTGTTATGCCCGCCGCTACGGCCTCTTCAACCGCATACTGGATCAACGGCTTATCCACCACGGGCATCATTTCCTTGGGGCTCGCCTTGGTGGCGGGGAGGAAACGGGTGCCCATCCCTGCCACGGGGAAAACCGCTTTAGTTATTCTGGCCATGAACGCACTCGCTTAGTGTTGGAATTTCGGGAAAATCAACGTGAATCAACCCTGTGAACCTCGCAATAATTGTAGCAATCCTGCCTCGTCAAGGACCGTTATTCCCAATTCGACAGCCTTGTCATACTTGCTGCCCGGGTCCGTGCCAGCCACAACATAATCGGTTTTCGCCGAAACGCTGCCTGTTACTCTTCCCCCAACAGCTTCTATTCTTTCCCTGGCATCCTCTCGTGTCAGATTCGGCAGGCTCCCCGTCAGCACGAAAATCTTGCCGCCGGCTTTGCCCATCTCCGAGGTATCGTCGGAACTCGCCTTCGCCTGGATGCCCTCATCCTCTTTCCACTGTACTCCGCTGGCGCGCAATTGCTCGATAACTTCGAGATTGTGCCTTTCGCCGAAAAAATCGGCAATGCTCTCAGCCACCACCGGACCAATATTCGGCACCAGGCGCAAACTTTCCGCGTCCGCTGCGATCAACCGGTCCAGCCCACCGAAGTACCGGGCCAGATCCTTGGCAGTGGTCTCGCCCACATTACGGATACCCAACGAATAAATAAATCGGGCCAGCGTGGTATTTTTACTTTTTTCGATGGCGCTTATGGCATTGCCTGCGGATTTGTCGGCCATTCTCTCCAGGGCGGCAAGTCCGCTTATACCCAGTTTATAAAGATCCGCCGGCGTCCTGATAATGGCGTTGTCTACCAGTTGATCCACCAGTTTTCCCCCCAAGCCATTGATATTCATGGCACGGCGAGAAGCAAAATGCAGAACCGCCTGTTTCCGTTGCGCCGGACAGAACAGGCCGCCAGTGCAACGCGTCATTGCCTCGCCGGGCAAGCGCACCGCTTTCGAACCACACACCGGGCAACGATCAGGCATGACGAAGGCCCGTGCGTGTCGCGTCCGGTCCTCCTTCTGTACCCCCACCACCTCAGGAATCACATCTCCCGCCCGCCGCACCGTTACTTTGTCACCGATCATGACATCCTTGCGCCTGATTTCATCCTCGTTGTGCAGCGTTGCATTGGTAACGGTGGCGCCCCCCACAAATACGGGCTTCAACCGCGCAACGGGGGTCATGGCACCGGTTCTGCCCACTTGTATATCGATTCCCAGCAATTCCGTTATCGCTTCCTGCGCCGGAAATTTGTGCGCGAGGGCAAACCGAGGGGCGCGTGATACAAACCCAAGCTTCTCCTGCTGCGCGAGATCGTTGACCTTATATACTGTGCCATCAATGTCGTAGGGCAGGTGTTCGCGTAGCTCCAGTATTTCGTGGTGATACTCGAGCAATGCGGCCACGCCTGTAACTGTCTTGCGTTCGCCTATAACCGGAAAACACAATGATGAGAGATAGTCGAGCACATGGTTGTGTTTATCATGAGGCACGTTCCCCTCTTCGCAGACTCCGACTCCATATGCAAAAAACCTGAGTCGACGGTTTGCAGTAATGCGGGGATCAAGCTGGCGCAGCGAACCTGCGGCGGCATTGCGCGGATTTATGAACATTTTTTCATTTTTTTCCCGCTGTTGCCGGTTAACTTGTTCGAAATCCGCCTTCAACATCAATACCTCGCCCCGCACCTCGAGAAAAGAAGGAATTTTCCCAATACTGCTATTGCCCTTTAGCGCTAAGGGAATAGAGTGAATGGTTCGCAGATTCAAGGTGACATCCTCGCCGATGTAGCCATCGCCACGGGTTGCTCCGGTAATAAGCTTACCATTGACATAGCAAAGGCTTATGGCAAGGCCGTCAAATTTGGGCTCCACCGCATATTCCACGCTATCGAGGCCAAGGATCTGACGCACGCGGCGGTCGAATGCATCCACATCGCTCTCCGTAAATGCATTACCGAGGGAAAGCATGGGGGTCCGGTGAACAATTTGAGTAAATGCTTTGAGCGGAGAAGCGCCAATGCGCTGGGTAGGTGAATCAGCCGTAACGAGTTGAGGATAGCAATGCTCAAGCTCCTCTAATTCTCGGAATAGCTTGTCGTACTCTGCATCGGGAATCGTAGGCGCATTCTCGTCAAAGTAACGAGTATTATGCAATTCGATAATATCGCGCAGTTCTCGTATCCTGACGTGATCCGGATGCCCACTCACGCAAACAGCCTCAGCGCAGTTTCGCCACCGGCAGGAATATTGCGCGACAGCATGGTGGACTGTATTGCAATTAATTGCTGTTTGATCTTGCGGATGCCGCTGTCGCTCA